>NZ_APIO01000059.1:0-216979 GCF_000408945.1 Pseudomonas sp. G5(2012) | reverse complement strand
GAGCCGACCGGGGTCGAGCCGGTGAAGGCGATCTTGGCAATGCGCTTGCTGGTGGCCAGGGCTTCGCCGGCTTCTTTGCCGAAGCCCTGCACGATGTTCAGCACGCCGGGTGGCAACAGGTCGCCGATCAGCTCGACCAGCACGGTGATGCCCAGCGGGGTTTGTTCGGCAGGCTTGAGCACCACGCAGTTACCGGCGGCCAGGGCCGGGGCGAGTTTCCAGGCGGCCATCAGGATCGGGAAGTTCCACGGGATGATCTGCCCGACCACGCCCAGGGGTTCATGGATGTGATAGGCCACGGTGTTGCCATCGATTTCGGCAGCGCTGCCTTCCTGGGCGCGGATGCAGCCGGCGAAGTAGCGGAAATGGTCGGCGGCCAGCGGGATATCGGCGTTGAGGGTTTCGCGCACGGCCTTGCCGTTGTCCCAGGATTCGGTGATTGCCAACAGTTCCAGGTTCTGCTCGATACGGTCGGCGATTTTCAGCAGTACCAGCGAACGCGCCTGGGCAGACGTGGCGCCCCAGGCATCGGCGGCCGCGTGGGCGGCGTCCAGGGCTTTGTCGATGTCTTCAGCCGTGGAGCGCGGGAATTCGGCAATCGGTTGGCCATTTACTGGCGAGGTATTGGTGAAGTACTGACCTTTGACAGGCGCGACGAACTCGCCGCCGATGTAATTTCCATATTTGCTCTTGAACGAAACGATAGCGCCTTCAGTACCGGGGTGAGCGTAACGCATGATGGTTTCTCCTTGGGTTCTTGTGCTTATAAGGAAGACGCGCATGTGCGCTTGCTTTAAGCGTAGAGCAAAGGCCGGGCCACCGCCTTGCAGGTCAGGTAAATCAAGACCTTGCGCGATTTTTGTCGGACGGGCGGGAGGCGCCTGTGACGCTTTCGGTACAGTCCCTGTGACACTTTGTACCGCTTCTGGTGCGGCCTGTGACTGAACGGTCTTGCCAGCGTTGCAATGCGGCCCAGGCTGGAGGATGCTCAGACGCTGCATCACCCTGTAGGAGCTGCCGCAGGCTGCGATCTTTTGATTTTTTTAAGATCAAGATCAAAAGATCGCAGCCTGCGGCAGCTCCTACAGGGAACGTGAACCTTTCGGGGGGAGAATAATAAGAAATGCACGACAACCATTTGAGTCGCCATGCCCAGCAAGTGTTGACCGTGACCCAGGGCAAAGCTCACCTGCACGGCCCTGGCAGCGACCCGTCGATCGCCCGTTCCTGGCTGCGCTGCCTCGAGGACTACCACCTCGACCCGGCCTTGAACATGGCGCCGACGGTGCTGGAACATGGCCGCGTGCTGGAAAGTCGCGAACGCTTGCAGCAAGTGCTACACATCGCCGGCAATGAAATGACCAGTCTGCATCAGCAGCTCTCCGGTGCCGGCCATGCCGTGCTGTTGACCGATGCTCGCGGCGTGATCCTCAATTGCGTGACGGCGCCGGCCGAACGCAAGATTTTCGAACGTGCCGGCCTCTGGCTGGGTGCCGACTGGAGCGAGGCCTGTGAAGGCACCAATGGCATCGGCACCTGCCTGGTGGAGCGCCAGTCGCTGACCATTCATCAGGACGAACATTTTCGCGGGCGGCATACCGGCCTGACCTGCTCGGCGAGCCCGGTATTCGATCCGCACGGCGAGCTGCTAGCCGTACTCGACGTGTCTTCCGCCCGGCACGAGGTATCGCGGCAAAGTCAGTTCCATACCATGGCTTTGGTCAATCTGTCGGCGAAGATGATCGAGAGCTGCTATTTCCTGCGTTGTTTCGATAATCAATGGCTGCTGCGTTTTCATCTGCAGGCCGAGTCCGTCGGCTTGTTCAGCGAAGGGCTGCTGGCGTTCGACGGCGAAGGGCGGATCTGCGCGGTCAATCAGAGTGCACTGAACCTGCTGGGGCATATCCGTGGCGGTTTGTTGGGCAAGCCGGTGGAGGCATTTTTCGACTGCTCGCTGGACGAACTGCTCGGCCGCGCGAGCGTCAATGCCAGCGCGAGCTGGCCGCTGCGTACCCGGGACGGACGCCATCTGTTCGCCGTGTTACGCGGGCAAGCGCGAAAAGTTCCGGTGCCGCTGGTGCAGGGGCCGGTGGCTGAAGAGCGCCCGCAGTTGTCGGGCATCTGCCTGGGTGATCCGATCTTGCAGGCGGATTTCCGCAAGGCCCTGCGTGTGTACGAACGGGACGTGCCATTGCTGATCAACGGCGAAACCGGTTCGGGCAAGGAAGCCTTTGCCAAGGCCGTGCACCAAGCCAGCCAGCGCGCGGAAAAAGCCTTCGTCGCCCTCAACTGTGCGGCCATCCCCGAAAGCCTGATCGAGAGCGAGCTGTTCGGTTACCGCGGCGGCAGCTTCACCGGTGCACGCAAGGAGGGCATGCGCGGCAAGCTGCAGCAGGCCGACGGCGGGACGTTGTTCCTCGATGAAATCGGCGACATGCCCCTGGCCTTGCAGACCCGTTTGTTGCGCGTGCTGGAAGATCGGCAAGTGGTGCCGATCGGTGGCGAGCCGGAATCGGTCAATGTGCGAATCATCAGTGCCACGCACCGCAACCTGCTGGAAAGGGTGCAGAACGGCAGTTTTCGCGAGGATCTGTATTACCGCCTCAATGGCTTGGAAGTCGCGTTGCCAGCGTTACGCGAGCGTAGTGATAAATCGCAGTTGCTCGACTACTTGCTGGCCGAAGAGGCGCGTGGGGAAACCGTATTGATCGACGGGCCGGCGCGTGAGGTGTTGTTGGGATTTGCCTGGCCGGGCAACGTGCGACAGATGCGCAATGTGTTGCGCACGCTGGCGGCATTGTGTGACGGCGGACGAATCGCGCTTGAGGATCTGCCGGCGATGATTCGTCAGGCACGGCAAGTGGTCATGCCGAAAATTGAACAGCCTTGCGAGCATCCACTGGAGGATGCCGAGCGCCTGGCGCTGTTGAATGCGCTGGAGCATACGCGCTGGCATATGACGAATACGGCTGAACAGCTGGGAGTCAGCCGCAATACCCTGTATCGAAAACTTCGCAAGCACGGCATCGCCCGGTAATCCGCGGCGTGTCCATTCGCGAGCAGGCTCGCTCCCACAGGATGTTGGGTTGAACCCACAATTCGGGGGCTGACCCAGATCTACTGTGGGAGCGAGCCTGCTCGCGAATGGCGTCATTGAGGACGAAACAAAGGTGCGAATTTTTCCCCCCTAAGCTAACCTGCGGCCATGTTTTACGAGGTCGACTATGCACATTCATATTCTGGGTATCTGCGGCACTTTCATGGGTTCGATGGCAGTCCTGGCCAAAGAGCTCGGCCATCACGTGACCGGCTCCGATGCCAACGTCTACCCGCCGATGAGCACTCAACTCGAGGCACAGGGCATCGAGTTGACCCAGGGCTACGACCCGGCGCAACTGGACCCGGCGCCTGATCTGGTGGTCATCGGCAACGCCATGTCGCGAGGCAACCCGGCGGTCGAGTACGTGCTGAACAAAGGCCTGCCTTATGTCTCCGGCCCGCAATGGCTGGCCGACCACGTGCTGCAAGGTCGCTGGGTACTGGCGGTAGCCGGTACGCATGGCAAGACCACCACCAGCAGCATGCTCGCCTGGGTGCTGGAGCACGCAGGCATGAGCCCGGGTTTCCTGATCGGCGGTGTACCGCAAAACTTCTCGGTGTCGGCACGCCTGGGCGACACGCCGTTTTTCGTGATCGAAGCCGATGAATACGACAGCGCGTTTTTCGACAAGCGCTCCAAGTTCGTTCACTACCGTCCGCGCACGGCAATCCTGAACAACCTGGAGTTCGACCACGCCGATATCTTCCCGGATCTGCCGGCGATCGAGCGGCAGTTCCATCATTTAGTGCGGACCATCCCGAGCGAAGGCCTGGTGATTCATCCGACCACCGAGCCGGCCTTGCTGCGCGTCATCGAGATGGGTTGCTGGACCCCGGTGCAAACCACCGGTGCGGGCGGGCAATGGCAGGTCAAGCTGCTCAGCGACGATGGCTCGCAGTTCGAAGTGATGTTCGAAGGCGTCGCTCAAGGCGTGGTCGAGTGGGACATGACCGGCCAGCACAACGTGGCCAACGCATTGGCCACGTTGGCCGCGGCGCGCCATGTTGGCGTGGCGCCGGCCCTGGGCATTGCCGCCTTGAGCGCGTTCAAGAGCGTGAAACGCCGGATGGAAAAAGTCGCCGAGGTGCGTGGCATCACCATCTATGACGACTTCGCCCACCATCCGACGGCCATTGCCACCACGCTCGACGGCCTGCGCAAGCGCATTGGCGATGCGCCGTTGATTGCGATCATCGAGCCTCGCTCCAACTCCATGAAGCTTGGCGCGCACCGTGACGGCTTGCCAGAGAGCGTGGTCGATGCCGACCAGGTGATCTGGTATGCACCGGCCAATCTCGGCTGGGATCTGGCAGGTACCGCCGCACTGTGCACGGTACCGTCGATAGTCAGCGACTCGCTGGAAGGCATCATTGAGCGGGTCAAGAGCCAGGCCCAGCCAGGCACCCACGTGGTGATCATGAGCAACGGCGGCTTCGGCGGCCTGCACGGCAAGCTGGCCGAGGCGCTCAAATGAGCAACGGTCCCGATCGCATCACGCTGGCGATGACCGGCGCTTCCGGCGCCCAGTACGGCTTGCGCCTGCTCGATTGCCTTGTGCGCGAAGACCGCGAAGTGCACTTTCTGATTTCCAAGGCCGCGCAATTGGTGATGGCCACCGAAACCGACGTCACGTTGCCGCCCAAGCCACAGGCGATGCAAGCCTTCCTCACTGAATACACCGGGGCTGCCGCCGGGCAGATTCGGGTCTACGGCAAGGAAGACTGGATGTCGCCGGTGGCTTCGGGCTCGGGCGCGCCAGCGGCGATGGTGGTGGTGCCATGCTCGACCGGGACGTTGTCGGCCATCGCCACGGGCGCCTGCAACAACCTGATCGAACGTGCTGCCGATGTGACGCTCAAGGAGCGCCGCCAGTTGATCCTGGTGCCGCGTGAAGCGCCTTATTCGAGCATTCACCTGGAGCACATGCTCAAGCTGTCGAACATGGGTGTGACGATTTTGCCGGCATCGCCGGGGTTTTATCATCAACCACAAACCATCGACGACCTGATCGATTTCGTCGTGGCGCGGATCCTCAATCTGCTGAGCATTCCCCAGGACATGCTGCCGCGTTGGGGTGAATATCATCTGAGCAGCGATGAATAAGCTGCTGGTGATTGTGCTGGCGCTACAGCTGGCGGGATGTGCCACGGCGCGTACGCTGGATGCTGCCAAGCCGGGAGCGCCAGTGGTCTACTCCGGGACGCGGCTGGATTGGTATGCGCTCAATGGCGGTTGTTGCGCGATGGACCGTTTTGGTGCCGAGGCACCGAGCTATCCGGGTGTAGATCTGCCGGCCAGCGCGTTGCTCGACACGCTGCTGTTGCCGTTGTCGCTGCTGACTGTGATCGGGGTCAGCTTTCAGGCAACGGGTGGACTGTAAAGACAAAAGATCGCAGCCTGCGGCAGCTCCTACATTGGGAGTGTGTACACCCTGTAGGAGCTGCCGCAGGCTGCGATCTTTTGATTTACTTGCCCAACTTCCTCAACTCATCCGACTCGACAATCCGCACCCCATCCTGCTCCTCCAGAGCGAGGCGCCACATGGCGCGGGCCAGTTGGCAGGCTTCTATGCCTCGGTATTTGCCGGGAATCAGTTTTGACAAAGGCCCGGCGAACTGCTCGCCCAGGCGTGGTTCAGTGCGTTCGCCCAGCAGCAACGATGGACGGCAGATGGTCAACTGTGGCCAATTCTGCGCGCGCAATGCATGTTCCATCTCGCCTTTGACCCGGTTGTAGAAAATCGAGGATCTGCGATCGGCCCCCAGGGCGCTGATCACGATCAGGTGCCGGGCGCCCATCTCCCGGGCACGTTTGGCGAAAGCCACCACCATGTCCAGGTCCACCGCGCGAAACGCCTCCTCCGAGCCGGCCTGTTTGATGGTAGTGCCCAGGCAGCAGTAGGCGATGTCAACGCGGCCGTTCAACTGCGGCAGAAACTCAGAGGGGTCGCCCACCGGATTTTCCAAGTGGGGATGCTCGGCCAGTGGCCGGCGTGAAGGGGCCAATACTCGCGATATCGTTGGCTCGTTGAGCAAGCGATCAAGTAAGTGTTCACCGGTTAATCCGGTGGCTCCGGCAAGCAACACGTGCTGAGGCGTCAAGTACATAGTGTTTCTCCCTTGATACTGTTCAGCTTAGTTGTTCTTTGCGTCCTTGTTGTCAATGGAAACACTTTGCAGGGCTTTTCTTGCCTGCTGCTTGCGTAACAGTTGCCAGTGCGAGAGCACGGTTCTAGGCGCCCAGATCTGCGGTTCGGAGGCTTCGAAATTGTCTGTCAGCTCGCGCTCGGCGACGGTGGCCTTGGCCAGTTTGAAGGCTTGTTCCAAGTCATCGGTCTGGTTCAGTGCCCGGGCAAACAGGGCATCGCCGAAGTAGGTGAAGTTGGCTTCTTCGGAACAGCCGAAAGACACGCGGTCAGCACGCGAGGCGGTCATGATCAGGGTGCGTTCGTCTTTCAGGGCGGGGATGAAACCGCCGGAGTAGCAGGACGAAATCACGATGATCTTGTCGCGGTTTTTCAGTGGGGCCAGGACGGCGGCAAGCTCGTCGGCCGGCAGATCCGCCAGTTCCATGCGCGGCTGGTCGAGCACCAGTTCGTGCTCGCTGGTGCCGTGACTGGTCAGGTAGATGAAAATCAGGTCTTCCGGGCCACTGCGTTCGGCCAGCGTCACGGCGGAGCGCCTCAGGTTCTCGCGGGTGGCCATCGGCCGGTCGCCGAGGTGGTCGCGATGGTTCACCAGGCGGATTTGGCCATAGGCACCGAAACGGCTGGTGAGCATGTTCGCGACATAGTCCGATTCACGCAGGAAAACACTCTGCTTGCCATCGCCGCCAAGGGTCAGGGTGTAAAGCTCCACCGCCGGGGTTGAGGCTGGAACGTTGGTAAACGCTTCTTCGAGCAAGCGTCCCTGGGCCAGCAGACCGAGCTCGAGGGTGTCTGGCAGTAATTTGCCTTCGGCGTCGCGCACGCGCTGGCCGTTGATCCAGGTGCCACTGAGTACGGCGCCGTCGGTGAGGACCAGGGTGCCGCGTCCGGAATAAGTGTCGTTGTCGAATTGGCCGGTGTAGAAACTACCGTCGGCCAGGTTCAAGCGACCTTGGCCGCTGAAGCGCCAGTCATTGAAGTGGCCGATGTAGTGGCTGCCGTCGGCGCCGATCAATTCGCCCTTGCCGTTGAGCGAGCCTTCCTTGAATTGACCCAGCCAGACGTCGCCATCGGCATTTTCATAACGGCCCTTGCCGTGCAATTGGTTGTTTTTGAACGCGCCGACATAGATGTCACCTTCGGCACTGTTGAAGGTTCCGTTACCTTCCAGCTGACCGTCGACGAAGTGTCCGGTGAATTGATTGCCGCTGCCGTCGCTGCGCTGGCCCTCGCCGTTGGGCTTGCCGTGGGCGAACTGGCCCTGGTATGCACTGCCATCTTCGAGTTCCAGGCGACCGAGCCCTGAAAATTGATCGGCCTTGAATTCGCCACGGTAGATCATGCCGTTTTCTTTGAGGGTGCCTTCGCCGTCGCGACGGCCCAGCTTGAAACCGCCGTTGTAGCTGCCGGCGTTGGTGGTCAGGGTTCCCTGGCCGTCAAACAGGCCTTGCTTGAACTGGCCGCGATAAGCCTCGCCATTGCTGCCATGCCACTCACCCTGGCCATGCCATTGGCCCTGGTCGAACTCGCCGGCGTACCAGCTGCCGTTCGGGTAATCGATACGGCCCTGGCCCTGCAGCAATCCGTTGACCAGGTCTCCGCGATAGCGTCCGCCGTCCGGCAGGCGGGCGTCCGCGGGCAATAGCGATTCGCCGTCGCCGCAAGCGGTGAGCATCAGGGTCAAGGCGAGGAGTGCAAGTGGGCGCATAGCGGGTTCCGGGCAATTAGGCGACCGAGTATGCCGCAGCCATGTGTCCATATACAGCCGGTAGAAAAGCATCTGGTGCGAAACAGCGTGTGCTGCTTCGCACCGGCAGGGCTTACACGAAGCAGAGTGACAGGGATTCGGCGACGTACGCCGGTTTCTCCATGCCTTCGATTTCCAGTGTGGCGATGGCCTTGAGCAGCAATTGGCCGGGTTTTTTCTCGGTGACCTCGGACAGTTCGACCTTGAGGCGCACCTTCGAGTCGACCTTGACCGGCTGAATGAAACGCACGCTATCCAGGCCGTAGTTGACCACCATCTTCAAGCCTTCGGGCATGACGAGGATGTCTTCCATCAATTTTGGAATCAGCGACAGCGAAAGGAAACCATGGGCGATGGTGCTGCCAAACGGCGTTTGCGCGGCTTTGGCCGGGTCGACATGGATGAACTGGAAGTCCCCTGTGGCTTCGGCGAACAGGTTGATGCGTTCCTGATCGATGGTGAGCCATTCGGAACATCCGAGTTCCTTGCCGACATAATCTTTGAGCTCTGCAGCAGGTACAAAGGGCATTGAGACTCTCCTTGGGTTCATCGGTTTTATAGTTTTTAGGTGGGGGGATTTGACCTCCCGGATTACCACTTTAGATCACCATGGCAAAACGCTGCGGTCAACTGACCATGCTTATGGCGAATGCCGATCCATAGCGCAAGCGTGCTTATAATGCGTCGGCCAATGCGGGTGACGGATTTTGCGGGGGATCATTGATGTTGTTACGTGGCCTGACCTGGCTGGTGCTGTTCCAATTGCTCGGCACCGCGACCAACCATTTGTTTTTACCCTTCCTGCCGGGGCCGATTATCGGTCTGCTGCTGTTACTGATATTTCTGATCGGTCGTGGCCAGGTCGGCGAGCCGTTGAACCTTGCAGCCAGCAGCCTGCTGCGCTACCTGCCGTTACTGCTGGTGCCACCGGCGGTGGGGGTGATGGTGTACGCCGCGGACATCGCCGCCGATTTCTGGGCGATTGTCGGCGCGCTGGTGTTGTCATTGTTGCTGTCGATGGCGTTCGCCGGAGTCCTCATGCAGCGCATGGTCAAGCGCCATGTTCATCCTGGGGACGGCCAATGATCCTTGACTGGCACGGCGCCTGGACGTCAGTGATTCATCATCCGTTGTTTGGTATCGGCATCACGCTCGGTGCCTATCAGCTGGTACTGGCAGCGTTCGAGAAAACCCGCTGGATCTTTTTGCAGCCCGTGCTGGTCTCCATGTTGCTGGTGATCGGTGTGCTGGTGGGCTGCGGCCTGACCTACGCCGAGTACCGCAAGAGCACTGAGATCCTGAGTATTCTGCTCGGCCCCGCGACGGTCGCGCTGGCGGTGCCGCTTTACCTCAATCTGCGGCGGATTCGACAGTTGTTCTGGCCGATATTTACTACGCTGGTGATAGGTGGTGTGGTCGCCACATGCATGGGGGTGCTGTTGGGCTGGTGGTTCGGCGCCGAACACATGATCCTGATGACCATGGCGCCGAAATCGGTAACATCGCCTATCGCCATGCTGGTGGCCGAGCAGATTGGTGGTGTCGCCGCGCTGGCGGCGGTGTTCGTTTTGATCACCGGAGTGATCGGGGCTATCTTCGGTCCGAGTCTGTTGACCCGGCTCGGTGTCCACAGTCCAGAGGCTCGCGGCATGGCACTGGGCATGACCGCCCACGCGGTGGGCACTGCGGTAGCGATGCAGGAAAGTGACGAATGCGGCGCCTTCGCGGCGCTGGCGATGAGTTTGATGGGCGTGGCCACGGCGGTATTCCTGCCGTTGGCGGTGTCGATGGTGGTGTAAGGAATATGTCTATGAGTCTGCCGCTTTTTCCGCTGAACACGGTGTTGTTTCCTGGTTGCATCCTCGACCTGCAGATCTTCGAGGCGCGTTACCTGGACATGATCGGTCGCTGCATGAAACAGGGCGGCGGCTTTGGCGTGGTGTGCATCCTTGAGGGAAGTGAAGTCGGTATCGCGCCGCAGGGCTTTGCCATGGTCGGTTGTGAAGCGCGTATCACCGATTTTCAGCAGCAGGACAACGGCCTGCTGGGTATTCGGGTCGAGGGCGGGCGACGGTTCAAAGTGTTGTCTACCGAAGTCCAGCGCGACCAACTGATCCTGGCCGAGGTCGAATGGCTGGAAGACGAGCCCGAGCAACCCCTGCAGGACGAAGATGCCGACCTGGTGGCCTTGCTCAAGGCCCTGGCCGAACACCCGATGGTCGAAGCGCTGAACATGGGTACCGAAGCGGCGGGCCAGCAATCACTGGCCAACCAGTTGGCGTACCTGTTGCCCTTCGCCGAAGAGGACAAGATCGATCTGTTGCAACTCGATGATCCGCAGCAGCGGCTGGATGCGATTCAGGCGTTGCTGGATGAGTTGCAGGGCGAGTTGTTCGCCTGACGCGGCCAAAAGATCGCAGCCTGCGGCAGCTCCTACATGAATTTGGTATGCATTCTGTAGGAGCTGCCGCAGGCTGCGATCTTTTGCTTTTGGCTAATACGCGTACCGCAACATCGTATGTGGCAAATGCCTCAATACGAAGAACCCGAACAATGCCACCAGTGACGGCAGCACCAGCCACCAGACTTTTGGCGGCATGGCGTTCAGCGAGGTCTGGCGCTGGCTGAGCCACAGGCTCGCGGCGCAGACGCACGATGCCAGCATCGCTCCTGCCAGCACATCTGTCGGCCAGTGTGCGCCGAGGTAAACCCGCGACAGGGAAATTGCCAGCGCCGGCAGGC
The DNA here is from genome assembly GCF_000408945.1 of Pseudomonas sp. G5(2012). NCBI lineage: Bacteria > Pseudomonadati > Pseudomonadota > Gammaproteobacteria > Pseudomonadales > Pseudomonadaceae > Pseudomonas > Pseudomonas sp. G5(2012). The sequence goes on along the minus strand of NZ_APIO01000059.1, from coordinate 206,245 downwards.
ACGCCACCAACAGCCAGGTCAGGCGCATGCGCGGGGGTTGTCCGCGGCCGGCCAGTACGGCGAGGGTCAGGAACAGCGCGAATGACCCGGAGGCGTGGCCGCTGGGCATGCTGTAGCTGGTCAGCGGGTCGCTCAATACTTCGGGGCGCAGGCGGGCAAAGAAGTGTTTGGTCAGGGTGTTGCCCAGGGCGGTGCAAAGCAGGGTGGTGGTGGCGAAGATCAGCTGGCGCCATTGCCGTGTAACCAGCAGCAGCACCACCAGCAAGGCGCTGAAGATCAGCATGTTGCGGAATTCGCCGATGAGGGTGAAGACCACCGCCACTTCATCGAGCATCGGGCTGCGGTGTTCCTGCACCAGGGTCATCACGCCTTGGTCGAGTGCATTCAGATGCGGATAGCCGATAAACAGGCCCGCCAGAATCAGCAAGCTCATGCCGGCAATGAACACCGTGGCCTTGCGATGGCGGCGCAGGCTGCTGGTGGCGCTAAGCCCGATCATGAGTGTAATGCTGCCGGCGACGATGCCGGCTTCAGGCCAGAAGCCTTCGGGCAGTGGCAGGCGAATCGCCGCGCCCGTGGCCCATCCCGGTAGCAGGTACGCCACTGACCAACCCGCACCGGCTAGCAGGCTGACCGCAAAGAACCGTGGGAATGGCATGTCGAACATCCCGGCGACCATCGGCAACATGGGGCGCAAGGGGCCGATGAAGCGTCCGACCAGCAAACTGGCGATGCCATAGCGCTGGAAATACGCCTCGGCCCCGGCGATCCATTCCGGGTGATGACGCAAGCCGGGCAGGCGCCGGATGTTCTGATGGAAGTGCCGGCCGAGGAAATACGAGACCGTGTCGCCCAGCACGCCGGCGAGAAACCCCAGTAGCAATGTTTCACTCAGCGACAGCGCGCCGCTGCCGGCCAGTACCGCCACGGCGAACAGCAATACCGTGCCCGGCACGATCAGGCCGGCAATCGCCAGGCATTCAACAAAGGCCACGATGAATACCGCTGCCGCCAACCATTGCGGGTTGACCGTCAACCAACCGGTCACGCTATCGAGCCATGGGCCCATAAAAACAACTCCATTGAATTCAAGTGGCCCTTGGCGGGCGAACAAAATCTACACAACACCACAAACCTCTGTAGGAGCTGCCGCAGGCTGCGATCTTTTGATCTTGACCCTTTAAAAGCAAAAGATCGCAGCCTGCGGCAGCTCCTACAGGGACCGGGCTCACAGCAGGATGTAGTCGCGACCTTCGACCTGGCCCCGCCGCAGCGGGTTCCGCGTGCAATAGGCGGCATAGGCCGCGTCAACGAAGCGGTACATCAGGTGGTCGTCGCGCCCATGGGGAATGCCCAGGCGCGTGGCCTGGATAACATGGGCGGGCGTCTGGCCGACGTCTTCCACCAGCAGCACCTCATGGTCGAAGCGCTTGGCGTCCCAGACCGGCACTTTCAGGCCCAGGGCCTTGCACAGCAGCGTTTGCCCCGCGCAAAGCTTTTGCGACGGGCGAGGGCGGCCCTGGGCGTCGGGGTTGTTCAGCAGCATCTGCGCCAGGCTCGAAGGTCCGCTCAGTTCATCGACCCAAGGGTAGGCGGACTTGATCAGCACTGCGTTACCCGGGCCCTGGGCGCTGAAGTTCAGCGAGTCACCTCCGCGGGCGTAATACATATAGATGTGCCCGCCATCCAGAAATAAAGCCTTACGCTTTTCCGTATAGCCGAGGGAGGCGTGGCTGCCTTTTTCTGCGCAATAGTAGGCTTCTGTCTCGATGATCCGCGCGCTGAGCCACAGATCACCGACCCGATGACGAATGACTTTGCCCAGCAAGTCGCGGGCGAGAATTTGCGCGTCGCGGTCGAAAAACGCGTCTGGGAGGCCCTTGGGCAGGCTCGCGGAGGACACATGAACAGGCAAGTTGGACATGGTGGGCAGCGTTTATCAAGGCTGAGTGAGTCGTGATGATAACAATTTGCTGCTTAATCCCGGCTGAACGTCGGCAAATTGCCCTCGATTTCGACCATCCGCCCGTCACCGCTGTTAGTCGGCGGACGCGACAGCTATAATCTGCCGCTTTACTCTTTACCAAGACCTAATCAAAGACCACTCCAGACCATGACTGAGTCCGTTCTTGACTACATGACCCGTTTGGGTCGCGCCGCCCGCGAGGCTTCCCGCGTCATCGGCCGTGCCAGTACCGCGCAGAAGAACCGCGCGTTGCAGGCCGCTGCCAATGCGCTGGATGCTGCCCGCGGCGAATTGACCGCTGCCAATGAGCTGGACTTGGCGGCTGGCCGCGCCAATGGTCTGGAACCGGCCCTGCTCGAGCGCCTGGCGCTGACCCCGGCGCGAATCGACGGCATGATCGTGGGTCTGCGACAGGTCGCGGCGCTGCCCGACCCGGTCGGTGCGATCCGCGATATGAGCTATCGTCCGTCGGGTATCCAGGTGGGCAAGATGCGCGTGCCGCTGGGCGTGATCGGGATCATCTACGAATCGCGACCGAACGTGACCATCGATGCCGCCAGCCTGTGCCTGAAGTCCGGCAACGCGACCATCCTGCGCGGCGGCTCCGAAGCCATTCATTCCAATCGTGCCATCGCCGCCTGCATCCAGCGCGGCCTGGCCGAGGCCGATCTGCCGGCCGCCGTGGTGCAAGTGGTCGAAACCACCGATCGCGCTGCCGTCGGCGCGCTGATCAGCATGCCTGAGTTCGTCGACGTCATCGTGCCCCGTGGTGGCCGTGGCCTGATCGAGCGCGTCAGTCGTGACGCTCGAGTGCCGGTGATCAAGCATCTGGACGGTATCTGCCACGTCTACGTGGGCGAGCACGCCGATCTGGCGAAGGCCCAGCGCATCGCATTCAACGCCAAAACCTACCGTTATGGCATCTGTGGTGCTATGGAAACGCTGCTGGTCGATCAAACCGTTGCGAAAGATTTCTTACCGGCGATGGCTGCCCAGTTCCGCGAAAAAGGCGTCGAACTGCGCGGCTGCGAACGCTCCCGGGCAATCATCGATGCCCTGCCGGCCACGCAAGAGGACTGGAGCACCGAGTATCTGGCGCCTATCCTGTCGATCCGCGTGGTCGATGGGCTTGACCAGGCCATCGAGCACATTAACCATTACGGATCCCATCACACCGATTCGATTGTCAGCGAACACCAGGGCGACACCCGGCGTTTCGTGGCTGAAGTCGATTCTTCGTCGGTGATGATCAACACCCCGACCTGCTTCGCCGATGGCTTTGAATACGGATTGGGTGCCGAGATCGGCATTTCTACTGATAAGCTGCACGCCCGCGGCCCGGTCGGTCTCGAAGGTTTGACCTGCGAGAAGTACGTGGTAGTGGGTGATGGCCAGTTGCGCGGACAGGAGCCGGCCTGACTTGGGCGACTTCGACCCGTCAGCCCCGGTAACCGCCAGCGCGCCTCGACCCAGACGCATCGGTGTACTGGGCGGGACCTTCGACCCGGTGCACATCGGCCATTTGCGTGGTGCGCTGGAAGTCGCCGAAACCCTGGCGCTCGATGAACTGCGCCTGACGCCAAATGCGCGGCCGCCCCACCGGGGTACGCCGCAGGTATCGGCCAAGGACCGGCTGGCGATGGTCAAGTGCGCGGTAGCCGGAGTGGCACCGTTGGTGGTAGACGCCCGCGAATTGCAGCGGGACAAGCCGTCCTACACCATTGATACCCTGGAGTCGATGCGCGCCGAAATGCCCGCCGAGACCCAGGTTTTTCTGCTTTTGGGTTGGGACGCATTTTGCGGCCTGCCCACTTGGCACCGCTGGGAAGAGTTGCTCCAGCATTGCCATATCCTGGTGTTGCAACGCCCGGATGCCGACAGCGAACCGCCGGATGCCTTGCGCAACCTGCTGGCAGCGCGCTCGGTGAGCGACCCGCTGGCCCTCAAAGGGTCGAGCGGACAGATTGCATTCGTCTGGCAGACGCCGCTCGCGGTATCCGCCACCCAGATCCGTCAACTGCTGGCCAGCGGTAAGTCGGTACGTTTCCTGGTGCCCGACGCGGTCCTGGCCTACATCGATGCGCACGGGCTTTACCGTGCGTCGAACTGAATAGGAGTGCCTCAAGGCACGTGGCAACAACGTGTATTGAAGCGCCCGAACATACGAGCAAAACGAGTTTTATATGACGAACAACGACGTAAACAAAGTTAAGCGTAAAGGCACGTTCAAGAGCGCCCCGCTGCCTGAGAAGGTCCTGGCAGCCGAGCCGCCAAAAGGCGACGAGCTGGTCAAGATCGCCGTCGCTGCCCTGGAAGACGTCAAGGCCCAGGACGTGCTGGTCATCGACGTTCGCGACAAGCAGAGCATCACCGACTACATGATCATCGCCACCGGTACCTCCAACCGCCAGATCGGCGCGATGCTGGACAAGGTCCGCGAAGCGGTCAAGGCCCTGGGCATCAAGCCACTGGGTGAAGAAGGCAAGGGTGACAGCGACTGGGTCCTGTTGGACATGGACGACGTGATCGTCCACATGATGACCTCCAATGCCCGCCAGTTCTACGACCTGGAGCGCTTGTGGAAAGGTGCCGAGCAGAGCCGTGCCGCCGATGGCAAACACCACAGCCCTGAAGTTGGTCACGAGCATTTCACCAAGCTCAACAAAGACCAGGAATAAGGAACGGCTGTGCGACTGCGACTGATCGCCGTCGGTTCACGCATGCCCAAATGGGTGGAAGAAGGCTGGCATGAATATGCCAAGCGTCTTCCGTCCGAGCTGGCGCTGGAACTGGTGGAAATACCGCTCAATACCCGTGGCAAGAACGCCGACGTGGCACGCTTCATCCGTCAGGAAGGCGAAGCCATGCTGGCCAAGGTCGGGCCCAATGAGCGCGTTGTCACCCTCGAAGTCCACGGCAAGCCCTGGAGCACCGAGCAGCTGGCGGTCGAGCTCGATCGCTGGCGGCTGGATTCGCGCACGGTAAATTTCATGGTCGGCGGCCCTGAGGGGTTGGCGCCGGAAGTCTGCGCCCGTGCCGATCAGCGCTGGTCGCTATCACCGCTGACGTTGCCGCACCCGCTGGTGCGAATCCTGATCGGCGAGCAGCTGTATCGTGCCTGGACAGTGTTGTCCGGTCACCCTTACCACAAGTAGTTCTGCCCTCATGTCCCAACCGATCCGCATCAAGGACCACGAAAAAGACGCCCGTCTGGTGCGTGGCCGCGTCGTGTTCGGGGCTATTGCGGTGGTGCTGCTGATTGGTGTGCTGATTGCGCGCCTGTATTTCCTGCAGGTCATCCAGTACGAATACCACTCGACCCTGTCGGAAAACAACCGCGTCCATGTGCAGCCGATTCCGCCGACTCGCGGGTTGATTTTCGACCGCAACGGCGTAGTGATTGCCGACAACCGGCCCAGCTTCAGCCTGAGCATGACCCGCGAGCGCTCCGGCGACTGGCAGCAAGTGCTCGATGTAATCGTCGAGGTGCTGGAGCTGACGCCCGAGGACCGGGTGATTTTCGAGAAGCGCATGCGCCAGGGGCGACGGCCGTTCGAGCCGGTGCCGATCCTGTTTGAATTGACTGAAGAGCAGATCGCCCGGATTGCCGTGAACCAGTTCCGCCTGCCCGGGGTGGAAGTGGTCGCGCAGCTGGTCCGTCACTATCCGCAGGGGGCGCACTTTGCGCACTCGGTGGGGTACATGGGACGGATCAACGAGAAAGAGTTGAAGTCGCTTGATCCGGTCAATTACAGCGGCACTCACCACATCGGTAAAACCGGCATCGAGCGTTTCTACGAGCCGCAATTGCATGGCCAGGTGGGTTACGAGGAAGTCGAGACCAACGCTCGCGGCCGTGTGTTGCGAGTGCTCAAGCGCACCGAACCGATTTCCGGCAAGGACATCGTCCTGAGCCTGGACATCAAGCTGCAGGAAGCCGCCGAAGCTGCACTCGGTGGTCGTCGTGGCGCGGTAGTGGCACTGGATCCGAAAACCGGCGAAGTGCTGGCGATGGTCAGCCAGCCGAGTTTCGACCCGAACCTGTTCGTCACCGGCATCAGTTTCAAGGCCTATTCCGAGCTGCGCGACTCCATCGACCGACCGCTGTTCAACCGTGTCCTGCGTGGCCTGTACCCGCCGGGCTCGACCATCAAGCCGGCCGTTGCGATCGCGGGGCTGGATGCGGGTGTGGTGACTGCTTCATCGCGGGTGTTCGACCCGGGTTACTACATGCTGCCCAACTACGACCACAAATACCGCAACTGGAACCGTACCGGCGACGGCTTCGTCGACCTCGATACGGCAATCATGCGTTCCAACGATACGTACTTCTATGACCTGGCCCACAAGCTGGGGATCGATCGGTTGTCGGCGTACATGACCAAGTTCGGCATTGGCCAGAAAGTCTCCCTGGACATGTTCGAAGAATCGCCAGGGCTGATGCCGACCCGCGAATGGAAGCGTGCGACCCGCCGACAAGCGTGGTTCCCGGGTGAAACGTTGATTCTGGGGATCGGGCAGGGCTACATGCAGTCGACGCCATTGCAGTTGGCCCAGGCCACGGCACTGGTGGCCAACAAAGGCGTATGGAACCGTCCGCACCTGGCCAAGACCATCGAAGGCGAGAAGCCGGTGGATGAGAACCCGATGCCGGACATCATCCTGCGTGACCCGGCGGACTGGACGCGGGTCAACCATGGCATGCAACAGGTCATGCACGGTGCCCGAGGCACCGCGCGCAAGGCCTCGATCGGCGCGCAATACCGGATTGCCGGCAAGAGTGGTACGGCCCAGGTGGTGGCGATCAAGCAGGGCGAGAAGTACGACCGATCCAAGGTCCAGGAACGTCATCGCGACCACGCCCTGTTCGTTGGCTTCGCGCCGGCCGACGATCCGAAGATCGTGGTCTCGGTGATGGTCGAGAACGGTGAGTCCGGCTCCGGCGTGGCCGCGCCGGTGGTGCGTCAAATCATGGACGCCTGGTTGCTGGACCAGAACGGTCATCTCAAGGCCGAATACGCCAGCCCTACTACCGCAGAGGCTACCGCCCGTGATGAATAATTTCGATCGCATGCTCTCCAGCGAGGATGTGATGCGCCGCCGTGCCACGCTGTTGCAGCGCCTGCACATCGATGGACCGTTGCTGATCCTGTTGCTGACCCTCGCCGCCGGCAGCCTGTTCGTGCTGTATTCGGCCAGTGGCAAAAGCTGGGACCTGCTGGCCAAGCAAGCCACTTCGTTCGGTATCGGCCTGGTGTCGATGATCGTCATCGCCCAGTTCGAGCCGCGATTCATGGCGCGGTGGGTGCCGCTGGGTTATGTGGTCGGGGTGATGTTGTTGCTGGTGGTGGACATCATGGGGCATAACGCCATGGGGGCCACACGCTGGATCAACATTCCAGGGGTGGTGCGCTTCCAGCCTTCGGAATTCATGAAGATCCTCATGCCGGCGACCATCGCCTGGTATCTGTCCAAGCGCACGCTGCCGCCGCAGCTCAAGCACGTGGGTGTCAGCCTGATGCTGATTGGCGTGCCGTTCATCCTGATCGTGCGCCAGCCCGATCTCGGCACGTCGCTGCTGATCCTGGCGGGCGGCGCTTTCGTTCTGTTCATGGGCGGCTTGCGCTGGCGCTGGATTCTCAGTGTGCTGGCCGCCGCCGTGCCCGTGGCGATCGCCATGTGGTTCTTCATCATGCATGACTACCAGAAGCAGCGAATCCTGACGTTCCTCGATCCCGAAAGTGATCCGCTGGGGACCGGCTGGAACATCATTCAGTCCAAGGCCGCGATCGGTTCCGGCGGCGTGTTCGGCAAGGGCTGGTTGCTGGGCACCCAGTCACACCTGGATTTCCTGCCGGAAAGCCACACCGACTTCATTATTGCGGTGCTGGGCGAAGAGTTCGGCCTGGTGGGCATTTGCGCGCTGTTGCTGATCTACCTGCTGTTGATCGGTCGCGGGCTGGTGATCACCGCCCAGGCGCAGACATTGTTCGGCAAATTGCTGGCAGGCGCCTTGACCATGACATTTTTTGTGTATGTTTTCGTCAACATCGGTATGGTCAGCGGCCTGTTGCCGGTGGTGGGGGTGCCGTTGCCGTTCATTAGCTACGGAGGAACTTCGCTGGTGACGCTGCTGTCAGCGTTTGGGGTTTTGATGTCGATCCATACCCATCGCAAGTGGATCGCGCAGGTTTGAATAAGGTGAAGAGTTCAATGCAAGTAATGCGTGGCTGGGCGACTCGATACGCGCCATGGGTCGGCCTGGTAAGCATCCTTGGTACTGCGCAGCAGGCGGTGGCAGGCGATTACGAAGGCTCGCCCCAAGTGGCCGAGTTCGTTGGTGAGATGACTCGCGACTATGGCTTCGCCGGTGAGCAATTGATGGGCGTGTTCCGCGAGGCGCAGCGCAAGCAATCGATCCTGGACGCCATTTCGAAACCCGCCGAGCGGGTCAAGCAATGGAACGAATACCGGCCGATGTTCATCACCGATGCGCGTATTGCCCGTGGCGTTGATTTCTGGCGTCAGCATGAGGCAGTGCTGGCCCGTGCCGAACAGGAATACGGCGTACCGGCGCAGGTGATTGTCTCGATTATCGGCGTTGAAACGTTTTTTGGCCGTAACACCGGAAATTTCCGGGTCATCGACGCGTTGTCGACCCTCGGTTTCGACTATCCTCCCCGTGCCGAATTTTTCCGCAAGGAATTGCGTGAATTCCTGTTGCTGGCCCGGGAAGAGCAGGTCGACCCGCTGACCCTCAAGGGTTCCTACGCCGGTGCCATGGGCCTGCCGCAGTTCATGCCCAGCAGCTTTCGCGCCTATGCGGTGGACTTCGACAGTGACGGCCACATCAATATCTGGAACAACCCGGACGATGCCATCGGCAGCGTTGCCAGTTATTTCAAGCGACACGGCTGGGTCGCCGGCGAACCGGTGGTCAGCCGCGCCGATGTGCGCGGCGAACAGGTGGACGAAGGTTTGACCACCGGTATCGAGCCGACTAAAACCGTTGGAGAGTTGCGGGCCCTGGGCTGGTCAAGTCATGATGCGCTGCGCGATGATATGCCGGTTACCGCCTTCCGCCTGGAAGGCGACAATGGCCCTGAATACTGGATGGGCCTGAAGAATTTCTACGCGATCACGCGTTATAACCGCAGCGTGATGTACGCCATGGCCGTACATCAACTGTCTGAACAGCTGGTCCAAGCACGGGGCGTCAAGTAATGCGGGCATTGCCTATGAATAAACCCCTGAAGCTGATGGCATTTGCCGCGTTGGCTATGCTGGTTGCCAGTTGTTCCACCAGTCGTGCGCCAACGCAGAAGTCGTCCACCGCCGTACGCTCGGCGCCGGGGCTGGACATCAACCGTGCCCACAAGGATGGCGCGCCATGGTGGGACGTCGACGTTTCACGCATCCCGGACGCCACGCCAACCCTGCACACCGGCCCGTACAAGGCCGCCCCTTACTCGGTACTGGGCAAGACCTATTTTCCGTTGCAAGAGTCCAAGACGTACGTACAGTCGGGTACGGCGTCCTGGTACGGCACCAAGTTCCATGGCCAGAACACCGCAAACGGCGAAGTCTATGACCTGTACGGCATGAGCGCCGCACACAAGACCTTGCCGTTGCCGAGTTACGTCCGGGTGACCAACCTGGACAACAACAGGACTGTGATCCTGCGGGTCAATGACCGCGGCCCGTTCTATTCGGACCGGATCATCGACCTGTCGTACGCCGCCGCCAAGAAGCTCGGCTACGCCGAAACCGGCACCGCGCGGGTCAAGGTCGAAGGCATCGACCCGCAGCAATGGTGGGCTGCCAAGGGCCGTCCGGCGCCTTTAATGCTCAACGAACCGCAAGTCGCGCAGAATAACGCCCCGGTCATTACGGCTTCGGCCGGCACCATCGAGCAATGGACACCTCCGCCGCAGCAGCACGCCGCCGCAGTCGTCCCTGTTCAACTTGCCGATGCAAAAAAAAACGCTTCTGCACCAGCGTCTGGCCAGTATCTGCAGGTGGGCGCGTTCGCCAACCCGGACGCTGCCGAGTTGCTGAGGTCCAAGCTCAGCGGGATGGTGAAAACTCCGGTGTTCATCAGCTCGATCGTGCGCAATCAACAGACACTGCATCGAGTGCGCCTGGGGCCGATCGGTTCGCCGGGTGAAATCCAGCAAGTGCAGAACAGCGTGCGCCTGGCCAACCTGGGTTCGCCCAGCGTTGTGACGGAGTAATACGTAGAACTTGATTGACGGTTCATCTGCGGTTTTGGGGGGTGGACCAGGTTGTTGGCTCTATGAAGAACAAAAGCCCGGCAAGGGTTACAGAGTGAGCAGCTGAATACGCGATGACTCGTTAGAAAGTCATCTGATTAGTTTTGCCTTCGGGCAGTTTCCATTAGCGATTTCGAGAGACGGATGAACATCACCACCTTTGCCAAACGCCTGTGCCTTCTAGTCCCGCTGCTCCTCTCGCCTGCCGCATTCGCGGTCGAGATGATGCCGTCGCCACCGCAACTGGCCGCCAAGGCCTACGTGCTCATGGACGCCAGCAGCGGCAACGTGCTGGTCGAGAACAATGGTGACCAGCGTCTGCCGCCAGCCAGCCTGACCAAGCTGATGACCGCGTACATCGCGACCCTCGAAATCCGTCGTGGCCAGATCGGTGAAAACGATCCGGTGACCGTCAGCGAAAATGCCTGGCGTACCGGCGGTTCGCGGATGTTCATCAAGGTCGGCTCGCAAGTGACCGTCAGCGACCTGCTGCACGGCATCATCATCCAGTCGGGTAACGATGCCAGCGTTGCACTGGCCGAACACATCGCCGGCAGCGAAGACGCGTTTGCCGACATGATGAACAAGACCGTGGCCGACCTGGGCATGACCAACAGCCACTTCATGAACCCGACCGGCCTGCCGAACCCGGAACACTACTCGTCGGCTCACGACATGGCAGTGCTGGCCCGCGCGATCATTCACGAAGACCCGGCTCACTACGCGATCTACTCGCAGAAAGAGTTCTTCTGGAACGGCATCAAGCAACCGAACCGCAACCTGTTGCTGTGGCGCGACAAGACTGTCGATGGCCTGAAAACCGGCCACACCGACGAAGCCGGCTACTGCATGGTGTCTTCGGCCGTGCGTGACGGCATGCGCCTGATCGCCGTGGTGTTCGGCACCAACAGCGAAGTGGCTCGCGCCGCCGAGACCCAGAAACTGCTGACCTACGGTTTCCGTTTCTTCGAAACCCAGACCTTCTATCAGAAAGGTGCCGAGCTGGCCCAGGCGCCTGTCTGGAAGGGTTCCACCAATCAAGTCAAGGCCGGCCTGGCTGAAGACCTGACCATGACCCTGCCGAAAGGCCAGCTGAAAAAGCTCGCCGCCAGCATGACCATGAACCCGCAACTGGTTGCGCCAATCGCCAAGGGCGACGTGATCGGTAAAGTCGAAGTCAAGCTGGAAGACAAGGTGGTGCACAGCGCCGACCTGATCGCTCTGGATGGCGTCGAAGAGGGTGGTATCTTCCGTCGCATGTGGGATAGCATCCGTCTATTCTTCTACGGCTTGTTCAACTGATAGTGTGCTCCTGCAAGGTCTCGTGCTGATCCGGCGCGGGGCCTTGTCGTCGCCACGGCTTACGCTTACGAGGCCGTTACGCCATGACCGATACCGAAGTAAAGGCGCCTAAGATCGAATTCCCCAACGTTGATTACCCGGTTAAGGTGATCAGCGATACCGGTGTGGGCAACAAAGACAAGATCATTGCGATCGTCAAGAAGCATGCGACGATCAACCATGACCGTGTGGATGAACGCCAGAGCACCAACGGCAAATACACCACGATCCAGTTGCACATCGTTGCGACCGACCAGGACCAGCTGTACAACATCAACAGCGAACTGCGGGCCACCGGTTTCGTGCACATGGTGCTGTGATGTCCGGCACGCTGGGCTTTCGCGAACTTGGCCAGATGGCTTACGAGCCGGTCTGGCATGCCATGCAACGCTTTACCAACGAACGTGGCAGCGATGCCGCCGACGAGATCTGGTTGGTCGAGCACCCGCCAGTCTTCACCCAGGGCCAAGCCGGCAAGGCCGAGCACTTGCTGGTGCCGGGAGATATCCCGGTGGTGCAGGTTGATCGCGGTGGCCAGGTGACGTATCACGGCCCCGGGCAGTTGGTGGCCTACCTGTTGCTGGATGTGCGCAAGCTGGGGTTCGGCGTGCGTGACCTGGTGACTCGCATGGAGTCATGCCTCATTGAGTTGCTCGCCAGCTACGGTGTGACGGCGGCGGCCAAGCCCGATGCACCGGGCGTGTACGTCAATGGCGCGAAAATCGCCTCCCTGGGTCTGCGGATCCGCCACGGTTGTTCCTTTCATGGGCTGGCCCTGAACGTGGACATGGACCTGGAACCGTTTCGACGGATTAATCCCTGCGGCTACGCCGGGCTGGCGATGACCCAGCTGAGCGATCACGCAGGATCGATTGAATTTGCCGAGGTAAGTGCCCGGCTGCGCGCGCAGCTCGTCAAACACCTCGACTATGCTGAGCAGACGACCCTCACGGGCGGAATCGACTGATATGACTACTGATGCAGTGCAAACCATGATCCCGACGCTCGATGTCACTGAGCGCCCGGCCCCGCGTCCCAAGGTTGAAGCCGGCGTCAAGCTGCGCGGCGCCGAGAAGGTTGCACGCATCCCGGTAAAGATCATTCCGACCACCGAGCTGCCGAAGAAGCCTGACTGGATTCGTGTGCGTATTCCGGTCTCGCCGGAAGTCGACCGTATCAAGGCGTTGCTGCGCAAACACAAGTTGCACAGTGTGTGCGAAGAAGCCTCCTGCCCGAACCTGGGCGAGTGCTTCTCCGGCGGCACCGCGACTTTCATGATCATGGGTGACATCTGCACCCGTCGTTGCCCGTTCTGTGACGTTGGTCACGGCCGTCCGAAGCCACTGGACGTCAACGAGCCGGAAAGCCTGGCCATCGCCATTGCCGACCTGAAACTGAAATATGTGGTAATCACCTCGGTAGACCGCGACGACCTGCGTGATGGCGGTGCCCAGCACTTTGCCGATTGCATCCGCGAGATCCGCAAGCTGTCGCCGAACGTGCAGCTCGAAACCCTGGTCCCGGACTACCGTGGCCGCATGGACATCGCCCTGGAAATCACCGCCGCCGAGCCACCGGATGTGTTCAACCACAACCTGGAGACCGTGCCGCGCCTGTACAAGGCCGCGCGCCCGGGTTCGGACTACCAGTGGTCGCTGACCCTGCTGCAACGCTTCAAGCAGATGATGCCGCATATCCCAACCAAATCCGGTTTGATGCTGGGTCTGGGTGAAACGGATGAAGAAGTCATCGAAGTCATGAAGCGCATGCGCGAGCACGACATCGACATGCTGACCCTGGGTCAATACCTGCAACCGTCGCGCAGCCACTTGCCGGTGCAGCGTTTCGTGCACCCGGACACCTTTGCCTGGTTCGCCGAGGAAGGTTACAAGATGGGCTTCAAGAACGTTGCTTCCGGCCCGCTGGTACGCTCTTCCTACCACGCCGACGAGCAGGCCAAGCTGGTCAAGGCCGAGTTGATGTCGTCCTGATTCGGTCATGAAAAACAGCCCGCAACGTTCAATCGGCCTTGCGGGCTTTTTTTGCCTGTCCCACAGCGACATCAGTCTTTTCCTGCGACTGCGCGATGCTTGATCCGCTTCTGTTTGTCTACGTTCCTGACTAATGTGTGTTTGATGTTTTCACGCAGGGAGATCCATGGATGAACGCAAGACCTGACCCGACGCTGCTTCCTCACACGCCTGTACCGGCTTTGCCGATGCAAGGCCTGATCGCTGTTATCGCGCCTGCAGGTCCGGCCGCGCTGGACACTAAAAAAGCCATCGCCTGGATGCGTGCTCGTGGGTATTCGCTGCGGATATTTCCCGGAGTGTTCGAAAAGGACGGCTATCTTGCCGGCAGCGACGAAGTGCGACTCAATGACCTGCACGCCGCGTTCACTGACCCTGAGGTCGATGCCATCATTTGCCTGCGCGGTGGCTACGGTACGCCGCGGTTGCTTGATCGCATCGATTTCCCGCTGCTACGCCAAAACGCCAAGCCATTCATCGGTTACAGCGATATTACCGCGCTGCACCTGGCAATCAGCCGTTATGCGGGTTTCGTAACCTTCCATGGCCCGCTGCTCAATGCCGATCTGCTGGGTGAGCGGCTACCACCGACCGAGTCCTCCTTCTTCAACATGCTCAGGGGCCAGTACAGGGCCGGCATGGTGCTTGCCCATCCGGTTGGCCGGCCCTTGACGACGATCGTGCCGGGTGTCGCCCATGGGCGCCTTCTGGGCGGCAACCTGTCGATGATTGCTGCAACCATGGGCACGCCTTACGAGATCGATGCAGCAGGTGTCATCCTGTTTATCGAAGACATCAACGAGCCGCTGTACCGCATCGACCGGCTGCTGACCCATCTACGCCTCGCGGGCGTGCTGCACAAGCTGCGTGGGGTTCTGGTAGGTGATATAGCGGGGGTAGAGGCCCAGGCCCTGGACCGATTGCTCAGGCAGACCCTGGAACCCTTGTGCATCCCGGTACTGGCCGGGTGGCGCAGCGGGCACTGCAATCCGAACCTGACTCTGCCGATGGGCGCTTTGGTGAAGCTGGATGCGGGGAGCCAGCAACTGTTTCTGGAGCAGAATGTCGTAAGGCGGTAGGTAGGAGCGAGCATGCTCGCGATGGTCGTGAACGATAATGCGGGAAATCTGACACCCCGCGGTGTTCTCGGGTTCATCGCGAGCATGCTCGCTCCTACAGCGATAAAGCTTTAGCGGTTACGCAACCCTTCCAGCAATTTGTGCGTCGGATACCCGTCTGCCGGCCAGCCAAATGACTGCTGGGCGCTACGGATCGCCTTGCGGGTGTTGGCACCAATGATCCCGTCGGCAGTGCCCGCATCGTAGTTCTGCGCACTCAGCAGGTTTTGCAGTTCGATCCGTTCGGTGCGGCTCAGGGGTAGATCATCCTTGGGCCACGTGCCGCTGATCAGCCCTGCGCCATTGAATCGCTCGGACAGCAGGCTCACCGCCAGGGCGTAGGACGACGAGTTGTTGTACTTGAGAATCGCGCGGAAGTTGTCGAGCACCAGGAAGGCCGGGCCGCGGTAGCCTGCTGGCAACAACAGCGCCGCGGACAATTGCTCGGAGCCTGCCGGGAACTGGCCGCCGTTTGGCAGCACTACGCCCATTTGCCGCCATTCGGCAACGCTCTTGCGAATCGAACCATCGGCGAGAACGTAGTTGAAGTTGCCCGGCAACTGCACTTCGAAGCCCCACGGCTGGCCTTTTTGCCAGCCGGAGCTTTGCAGGTAGTGGGCGGTCGACGCCAGGGCGTCGGTGGCGCTGCCCCAGATATCGCGGCGACCGTCGCCATCAAAGTCCACGGCGTGAGTGTTGTAGGTGGTCGGGATGAACTGGGTCTGGCCCATGGCGCCCGCCCAGGAACCCAGCATTTTGTCGGGTTCGATATCGCCTTGCTGGAGGATTTGCAGGGCGGCGATCAATTGTGCGTGAGCGAAGCCTGGGCGGCGGCCTTCGTAGGCCAGGGTTGCCAGGGAGTTGATCACCGACTTGCTGCCCTGGAACTGGCCGAAGTTGCTTTCCATGCCCCACACCGCGACCAGCGCCTGGCGGTCGACGCCGTAGCGTTGTTCGATGCTTTGCAGGATGCCAGCGTACTGGTCGACCAATGCCTGGCCTTTGCGAACGCGCAGCGGCGACAGGGCGCCATCGAGGTATTCCCACACCGGTTTTGCGAATTCCGGTTGGCTGCGGTCGGCACGGATCACGGCCGGGTCGAAGCTGACATTGGCGAAGGCGCGGTCGAACAGGCCGGCACTGATACCGGCGGCCAGGGCGTCCTTGCGAAAACCCGCCTGCCATTCGGCAAAGGTCTGGGTTGGCTGGATGTCGAGGTTTTCACCGCTCGGAACCACGGGCGCGGTGACTGCCGGAGCGGTGGCGACAGGGAGGGTCTGAATTGGCTGGGCGTCGGCGGCGGTGGGTTTTTCCGCGCAGGCGACTAGCAAAATGAGGCTGGAGGCAGCAATCAATTGGCGAAACTGCCAACGACGGGAAAGACAAAGGGGCATGCACGGGTCCAGGGCAAACGAATCAGGTACAGACCTTAACATGTTGAGCGAATGCTTGCCTTTCAGGCCGCCAGAAAGTAAGAAGCCTCCCAGTTGTCAGACTGGAAGGCTTCGCGGCGGTAGCTGCCTTTGCCTTTGCCGGCGCGTTCCTGGCGGCTGCGGAACAAGGGCTGGGCGACGATGGATTTGGCCTTGTTGGGGCCATGTTTAGATGGCTTTCTGCTCATGATGGGCTCTCGCAAGTGGAGTGGTTTTTGCGGGGCAAATCATCGGCCGAATTTGGGGTTCTGTCTAGTCCCTACAATATGTAGGACCTTTCGGACGCCTTCCCTGTTGGAGCGAGCATGCTCGCTCCAACAGGGAACGAAGGCGCCAAGCCTTATTCTGCGGGCAACGACAGTTTCTGCCCAGCCATCAACAGCGTCAGGCGACTCAAGCTCATCCACGGCGAACCCGCCGCCTGGCCCTTGATCTGTGCGTCGATGCGCTGGGCTTCGAGCAACAATTGCGCCCAGCGTTGTGCCGAATAACGTTGCAGGGCTTTGCTCATCAGCGGTTTACGCTTGTCCCACACCGGCGGCCTGGCCTGGCTGAAGGCCTTGTCCAGTGGGGTACCCTGGCTGTATTGCAACGAAATATTGGCCAGCAGGCGTAGTTCCCGGGCCAGGGCCCACAGAATCACCGGGGGCTCGACACCTTCACCGCGAAGTCCTTCAAGCATGCGCAGCGCATGGGCGGCTTCGCCATTGAGAATGGCGTCGGTCAAGCCGAAAACATCGAAGCGCGCACTGTCGGCCACCGCGGCCTGTACGGTTTCGATGGTGATCTGGCCGCCTTCGGCCATCAGCTTGAGTTTTTCGATTTCCTGGGCGGCGGCCAGCAAGTTGCCCTCCACCCGTGCGGCGATCAGCTCGACGGCGTCCTGGCTGGCGGATAGCCCGGCCTGGGACAAACGTTGCCGGATCCAGCTGGGCAACTGGTTGGCATCCACCGGCCAGATCTGGACGAACTGGGTCTGCTGGCCTTCGACCAGCGCCTTGCCCCATTTGGTTTTCTGCGCACTGCCATCGAGCTTCGGCAGGCTGATCAACAGCACCGTGTCTTCGGCCGGGCGCGAGCAGTATTCAATGAGTGCAGCGGCACCTTTGTCGCCGGGTTTTCCGGAAGGCAGGCGCAATTCCAGCAGGCGTTTTTCGGCGAACAGCGACATGCTGGCGCCCGCTTGCAGCAAGGTACCCCAGTCGAAACTGGCGTCGGCGGCGAACACCTGGCGTTCGTCGAAGCCTTGTTGGCGAGCCGCCGCGCGGATGGCGTCGGCGGCTTCCTGGCACAGCAAGGGGTCGTCGCCACTGATGACGTAAACCGGCGCGAGGGCGCCTTGCAGGTGTTTGGCGAGTTGGGCGGGAGCGAGCTTCATAAGAGAGGGCAAACGGGGCGCCACAGCGCCCCGTAAGTCTTACTGCCGAGGCAGGTCGATGGGCGACTGACGCGGCGTGTTCGCCTCAGCCTTCTGCGCCGCTTCCAGTGCCGCGGCTTCCGCCTTGGCCTTGGCTTCGGCAGTCTGCTGCAACTGGTCCAGCTGGGCCGGGGTAAATTGCTGCAGGCGCAACATCATGCGTTGAACCAGCTCGCGACGCATTTCCTTGCGAGCGTCGGCGGCTTCCTGGTCGGAACCTACCAGGTTGTTGCCGTCATGGATGAACACCTTCTGCACTTCGAGCTTGTCGTTGAGCAGGGGCAGGTTGCCCTGGCCGCGAATGTCATAGCTGAGCACCGTGCTCAGTTGATATTCGCCCGTACGACCGGCGCCAGCGTAGCTGAGGATGCGCTGGGATTCCTGCTGGTCGGTCAGGATGAGTTTGTAAGGGGCGCCGTTGTAGACCTTGACGCCGCTGCTCACCAGCATCTGGCGCAGTTGCGTCACGGTATCGCCGTAGGCGTCGCGGGCGCTCAGGTCAAGTTCCTTGAGTGCCAGGTCGGTGGTGCCGGTGCCGCGCAGCTGGAAGCCGCAGGCGCTCAACAGGACCGCGAGCCCTATCACCAGCAAGTTGCGTTTGATCATTGTGTTGCTCCCCTTGAAACCATGTGGGCCAATCGAGCGGCCCGTAAGGTTTTGTTCGGCGCCCGGCACGGCCAGGCGCCTGATCCAATTAGCTGGCGACGATGTTGACCAGTTTTCCGGGCACCACGATCACTTTGCGAATGGTCAGACCATCGACGAAACGCAGCACGTTTTCGTTGGCCCGTGCGGCGGCTTCGACTTCTTCGCGAGTGGCGCTGGCCGGCATTTCGATCTGGCCGCGCAGCTTGCCGTTCACCTGGATAACCAGCGTCAGGCTGTCTTGCACCAGCGCGCTCTCGTCCAGCACGGGCCAGCCGGCATCGATCACCGGATCGGCGTGACCCAGGCGATGCCACAGCTCGTGGCAGATGTGCGGCGTGATCGGTGCCAGCAGCAGGGTCACGGTTTCCAGGCCTTCCTGAACCAGCGCGCGATCCTGCTCGGTGCCTTGTGCGGCTTTTTCCAGCACGTTCATCAGCGTCATCACCTGGGCGATGGCGGTGTTGAACTTATGGTTCTGGCCGACGTCGTGGCTGGCCTGCTTGATCGCCTGGTGGATCGAACGACGAATGGCTTTTTGCTCGTCGTTGAGGCCGGCAACGTCCAGCTGGCCCGGCAGGCCTTGGGTGACGTGCGCTTGGGCCAGGCGCCAGACGCGCTTGAGGAAGCGGTGTGAACCTTCTACCCCGGAATCGGACCATTCCGCGCTCATGTCAGGCGGCGAGGCGAACATCATGAACAGGCGGCAGGTGTCGGCGCCGAACTGGTCGATCATCGACTGTGGGTCAACACCGTTGTTCTTCGACTTGGCCATCTTCTCGGTGCCACCGATTTCCACCGGCAGGCCGTCGGCGATCAGCTTGGCGCTGATGACTTTGGCCTTGCTGTCGCGCTCGAGCTCGACGTCCGCCGGGTTGAACCAGGTGTAGGCGCCGTTGGCTTCACGACGGTAGTAGGTCTCGGCGATCACCATGCCCTGGGTCAGCAGGTTCTTGAACGGCTCGTTGGAACTGACCAGGCCTTCGTCGCGCATCAGTTTGTGGAAGAAGCGCGCGTAAAGCAGGTGCAGGATCGCGTGTTCGATGCCGCCGATGTACTGATCCACCGGCAACCAGTGGTCGGCTGCGGATTTTTCTACCAGGCCACCCTCGAAGTGCGGCGAGGCGTAGCGGGCGTAGTACCACGAGGACTCGACGAAGGTGTCCATGGTGTCGGTTTCACGCTTGGCAGGCTGGCCGCATTTCGGGCAGCTGCACTCGTAGAACTCGGGCATGCGCGCCAGTGGCGAACCGGCGCCATCGGGAACGACGTCTTCCGGCAGTACGACGGGCAATTGATCTTCCGGCACCGGCACGTCACCGCAAGTAGTGCAGTGGATGATCGGGATCGGGCAGCCCCAGTAACGCTGACGGCTGATGCCCCAGTCGCGCAGGCGGAACTGGGTGCGCGAAGCGCCGAGTTCTTTCTTGATCAGTGCGACTTCGATGGCGTCGAAGGCGCCGACGAAGTCGAGGCCGTCGAACTCGCCGGAGTTGATCAGCGTGCCGTGCTCGCCGTAGGCGTCTTGCCACGGGGCAGGGTTGGTGTCGCCTGCACTTGTACGAACCACGGATTTGACCGGCAGGTTGTACTTGTGGGCGAACTCGAAATCGCGTTCGTCGTGCGCCGGAACCGCCATGACTGCGCCGTCGCCGTAATGCATCAGCACATAGTTGGCGACCCATACTGGCAGTTTTTCGCCGGTCAACGGGTGCTCGACGAACAGGCCGGTTGGCAGGCCTTTTTTCTCTTGGGTCGCAACGTCGGCTTCAGCAACGCTGCCGCCCTTGCATTCAGCAATGAACGCTTGCAGCTCGGGGTTGTTTTGCGCGGCCAGGGTGGCCAGGTGGTGCTCGGCGGCCACGGCAACGTAGGTCGCACCCATGAGGGTGTCCGGACGCGTAGTGAAGACTTTCAGGGTGCCGGCTTCGCCGATGGAGTCGACGTTGTACGGGAACTGCACTTCCATGCCGCGGGATTTGCCGATCCAGTTGCGCTGCATGGTCTTGACCTGCTCAGGCCAGCCAGTCAGTTCGTCGAGGCTCTCCAGCAGCTCATCCGCGTAGGCGGTGATCTTGAAGTAGTACATCGGGATTTCGCGCTTTTCGATCAGCGCGCCGGAACGCCAGCCGCGGCCGTCGATCACTTGCTCGTTGGCCAGGACGGTCTGGTCGACCGGGTCCCAGTTAACGGTGCCGCTTTTTTTGTAGATCACGCCTTTTTCGAACAGGCGAGTGAACAGCCATTGTTCCCAGCGGTAGTAATCGGGCTTGCAGGTGGTCACTTCGCGCGACCAGTCCACCGCCAGGCCCAGGCTGCGCAACTGGCTTTTCATGTAGGCGATGTTTTCGTAGGTCCACTTGGCGGGCGCTACGTTGTTCTTCATCGCGGCGTTTTCCGCCGGCATGCCAAAGGCGTCCCAACCCATGGGTTGCAGGACGTTCTTGCCTTGCATGCGCTGGTAGCGGGAGATCACGTCGCCGATGGTGTAGTTGCGCACGTGCCCCATGTGTAGCTTGCCGCTGGGGTAAGGGAACATCGACAGGCAGTAGTAAGTCTCCTTGCCTGGCTGTTCACTGACTTCAAAGGACTTTTGCTCATCCCAGAATGACTGGGCGGCGGCTTCGATTTCACGGGGCTGATATTGTTCGTGCATGGCTACTTTTGAACTGAATAGGGGTGGCCTAATCCTCTTCAATGCGACGCTGGACGGTGAACACGCCAATTTGGCGTTTTTCGTTGCCCAGAGGAGCTGGAAGTGGAGTTACAGGAAGCGCCGTAGCATACATGACCGCACTCTATCGAGGGAAACCCTGATTACTGCCGCGCGTCTCGTGAAAACCGCTGCGAGGGCCGTTGGTCGCGGCGTCCAGCCGGTTTGTCGATGGAAGCTAAGCTCTAACTGGGGAGTAGTTCTTATCTTCCAATGAGGTGAGGGATGGTTGAGTCACGGCAAAAAGTTACAAAACCGGAGCTGTACGAAAGACTGATTGACCGTCTTGGAATGGCCCTGGATGCGGCGAAAACCGCTGGCCGGTTGCGTGATGAGCGTCCACTGGAGCTGGAGTTGCGTGGCCTGAGCCCCGCAGAGTTTGCATTGGTCAAGGCGTACCTCGATCGCAGTGAGCGTGAGACACACGGATGCTTGTCTGAGGCAGTGAAGCAACTCGACGCACCACGCACAGCCAAAATTATCTGGCTCAAGGACAAAGTAGCTGGCAGAGACGCGGTAAAGGTCCGGTCCCTGCAGTGCAAATAAGGCATAGAGCCATGCTCCACGGTATTTTGAAGCATAGTCCTTGCGTATTTATTGTCGCATTGCGTCAACCCACTTAGGCTTCGGGCATCTTTAAGGAGATGCCCGATGCCTTTTCGCTATTTCGTCAAACACCTTCTGATGCCGCCCGGCGTTCTTATCCTGTTGCTGGTGCTCGCCTGGTGGTGGCGCCGCTCAAGACCGCGACTTGCCGCTGGGTGCTTCGCCCTGGGCGTGGGTGGTTTCTGGTTGATGAGCCTGCCAGTCATGGTGCAGTGGGGTGCCGGGCTTCTTGAGCGTGAGGCACCCTTGGCACGCGACGAATGGGCAACGTTGGCCCAGCGCGCCGATGCGATCGTAGTGCTGGGCGCCGGGCGGGAGCGGGGCGACCTGGCGTGGGGCAGTGATCAACCCACCGGGGTGGCACTTGAGCGAGAGCGCTATGCCGCTCGCTTGGCAAAGGCTTCGGGCTTGCCGATCCTGACCAGTGGCGGATTGCACTATGGCACGCCGCCCACCGAGGCCAAGCTGATGGCGGACTCATTGCACGATGATTTTGGCGTGGCGGTGCGTTGGCAGGAAGGGCGAAGTCGCACCACCTGGGAGAATGCTACGTTCAGCGCCGAGGTCTTGTTGCCTGAAGGCATCAAGCGCGTGGTGGTGGTTACCCAGGCCTGGCACATGCCGCGAGCGGTCTGGAGTTTTCAGAAGGCCGGGTTTGAAGTGGTGCCGGCGCCAGTGGGATTCTTGAGCGTGGACAACGCCGAGCCCCTGGGCGGATGGATGCCGGAGTTCAAGGCGATCTGGCGCAGTGGGCAGTTGTTGAATGAGGCTGCGGGGCAGGTCGGGTATTGGTTGTTCTACCGCTGAAGATCAAAGGATCGCAGCCTTCGGCAGCTCCTACATTTGGAATGCAATCCCCTGTAGGAGCTGCCGCAGGCTGCGATCTTTTGCAGGCGCCACAAATATTCAGACGGTCTTGGCCATCCGGCTGGCAATCAACGCCCAGCCAAACAACAGCACACACACAATGATCAGCGGCCATGAACGCCATTGCAGGTACGGTGTGAGGTTGTGCATGGGCACCACTTCGCCGTACAGGATGCCGCGTTCGAACTGCGGGATCTGCGTGGTGATCTGGCCGAACGGGTTGATCAGGCCGGTCACGCCATTGTTAGTGGCGCGGATCATCCAGCGGCCGGCCTCGAGCGCGCGCATTTGCGCCATCTGCAAGTGCTGCAGCGGGCCGATGGACGTGCCGAACCAGGTATCGTTGCTGATGGTCAGCAGCAGGTCGCTTTGCGCGGCAAGGCCGGCGGCGAACTCTGGATACACCACCTCGTAGCAGATAAACGGCGCAATCTGGTACCCCTTGGCCTGCAGCATGGCCTGGTCGGAAGGGCCGCGGGCAAAGTCCGACATGGGCAGGTCGAAGAACGCGATCAGGCCACGCAGCACATCCTGCAAAGGCACGTACTCGCCAAACGGCACCAGCTTCTGCTTGAGGTAGGTGCCATCGCCTTCGCCGACCACGGTAATGCCGTTGTAAAAGCGTTTTTCGTGATGGACCATTTCGCGGATCGGCACGCCGGTGATCATGGCCGAATCCCGTTCGGCGGCGAATTTGCCCATCATGTCCAGGTAGCCCTGGGCAGACTCCTTGAGCACCGGGATTGCGGTTTCCGGCCAGATCAGCAAGTCGACCCGTTTCGAGCTGAAGCTCATGTCGCGGTACAGTTCCAATTGCGCGTTGAGCTGCGCCGGGTCCCACTTCATGCTCTGTTCGATGTTGCCCTGAAGCGCCGCGACACTCAGTGGCGCGCCTGACGGGCTGGTCCAGGCGTATTGCTTGAGCGCCATGCCGGCCACCCATGGGCCAGCGAGCAGCGCAATGCCCACGGCGATGAAACCTTTGCGTCCGGTGCGCACCAGGCGCATGGCGTTGTAGATCAAGGCGGCCGTCAGGGCCAAGGTAAAGGATATCAGCCACATCCCGCCGACAGGCGCGAGGCCGGACAGCGGGCCGTCAAGCTGGCTGTAGCCGGAGTAGAGCCATGGGAATCCGGTCAGGAACCAGCCTCGAAATGCTTCCTGGCCGACCCACAGCGCCGCAAATGCCAAGCTGTCCGCCAGCGGTGCTTCGTTGCGTCGCAGCCAGCGCGCCCAAATCCAGGCAGGCAGGGCGAAGAACCAGGCAATCGCCGCGGTG
Source organism: Pseudomonas sp. G5(2012) (assembly GCF_000408945.1). Lineage (NCBI taxonomy): Bacteria > Pseudomonadati > Pseudomonadota > Gammaproteobacteria > Pseudomonadales > Pseudomonadaceae > Pseudomonas > Pseudomonas sp. G5(2012). Next base: position 182,557 of record NZ_APIO01000059.1, on the reverse strand, counting down.
AAGATCAACATCAGGAAGCCGGCCAGCAGCACCGATGCACCACCGAAGTGATGAATGCTGTAATAGATCCAACTGGTACCGGCGCCAAACAGGCCGAAGCCGAAACACCATCCACGGCCCAAGGCCTGCCGGGGATTCAGTTCACGCAAGCCGGCATAGAAAAGCCCGACCGCCAGCAGTGCCAGTGGCCAGATATCGAACGGCGCCAGGGCCAGGGTGGTGATTGCACCGGCCGCCACGGCCAGCAGGTTACCGGGCCAGCCGGGGCGGGTTGTCCAGCGCATTTCAATCCTTAGGTTTTTACCGGGCGATAGGTGTCAGTCGCAGCAAATGAATCCGCCGACTGTCGGCGTTCAGGATGCGAAAGCGATAGGCGCCGATTTCGGTGATTTCGTTGCGTTTTGGCAGGTGCCCGAACGCGCTCATCACCAGGCCACCCACGGTGTCGAACTCATCGTCGGAAAATTCGCTGTCGAAGAACTCATTGAAGTTCTCGATCGGCGTCAGGGCCTTGATCAGGAAGTCGCCGCTGGGCAGTGGCTTGATGTAGCTGTCTTCTTCGACGTCGTGTTCGTCTTCGATGTCGCCGACGATCTGTTCCAACACGTCTTCGATGGTCACCAGGCCTGCCACGCCGCCGTATTCGTCAATGACGATGGCCATGTGGTTGTGGTTGGCGCGGAACTCACGCAACAACACGTTCAGGCGTTTGGATTCCGGCACGAAGGTAGCCGGGCGCAGCAGGTCCTTGATGTTGAAGCTGTCGCCGTTCTCCCTGAGGATCAACGGCAGCAAGTCCTTGGCCAGCAGCACGCCCATCACGTCATCGTGGCTTTCGCCGATCACCGGGTAGCGGGAGTGGGCCGAATCGACCACGGCAGGCAGGAACTCGCGGGGTGTCTGGGTCGCCTTGATGCTGATCATCTGTGAGCGCGGGACCATGATGTCCCGTACTTGCAGGTCGGCAACCTGGATAGCGCCTTCGACGATGGCCAGCGCTTCGCTGTCCAGCAGTTTGTTCTGATGTGCATCGCGCAGCAGCTCCAGCAGCTCCTGGCGGTTCTTCGGCTCGTGGGCAAAAGCCTGGGTGAGCTTACCCAGCCAAGACTTCTGCCCGTTGCTCGATCGATCTTCGCTCATAGCGATTACTCTGAATCCTTTGTTGTTTCGGTAGGGGATAAATCGGTTTCGTCGTCCGCGTACGGATCGCGATAGCCCAGTTCTGCAAGCAACGTTCGTTCCAGTGCTTCCATCTCTTCGGCTTCGTCGTCATCTATATGGTCGTAACCCAGCAGATGCAAGCAGCCGTGAATCACCAGGTGCGCCCAATGGGCCTTAAGCTCCTTGCCCTGCTCGACGGCTTCTCGCTCGACCACGGCCACGCAGATCACCAGGTCGCCCAGCAGCGGGATGTCGAGGAACTCGTCCGGCACATCGGCAGGAAACGACAGGACGTTGGTGGCGTAATCCTTTTGTCGCCAGGTGTTATTCAGTTCGCGGCCTTCGGCTTCGTCGACCAGGCGAATGGTCATCTCGGAGTCGGCGCTGCGCTGGCGCAAGGCCAGTTCGCACCATTGGCGGAACTCGGCTTCGCTGGGGGCGGGCGCTTGAGTCGCAATTTGCAGATCAAGCTCAAGCATCGCGTCGGCTGTCCTTTGGCGTTTCATCGATGGCACGATTTTCGAAACGCTCGTAGGCCTCGACAATGCGCTGCACCAGCGGGTGACGCACGACGTCCTTGGGCATGAAATGGGTAAAGCTGATACCCGGAACATCCTTAAGCACTTCGATCACGTGGTGCAGCCCGGACTTGGTGCCTTTAGGCAGGTCGACCTGGGTGATGTCACCGGTGATGACGGCGGTGGAGCCGAAACCGATCCGGGTCAGGAACATTTTCATCTGTTCGACCGTGGTGTTCTGGCTTTCGTCGAGGATGATGAAGCTGTTGTTCAGCGTACGGCCGCGCATGTACGCCAGTGGGGCCACTTCGATCACCTGGCGCTCGATCAGCTTGGCGACGTGTTCGAAACCGAGCATTTCGTAGAGCGCGTCATAAAGCGGGCGCAAATACGGGTCGATTTTCTGCGACAAGTCACCGGGCAGGAAGCCGAGCTTTTCACCGGCTTCGACCGCCGGGCGCACCAGCAGGATACGCCGGATCTGTTCACGCTCCAGGGCATCCACTGCGCAGGCGACGGCCAGGTAGGTCTTGCCGGTACCGGCCGGGCCGATGCCGAAGTTGATGTCGTTGCCAAGGATTTCCTTCACGTAGCGCACTTGATTCAAGCCGCGAGGGCGAATCATGCCTTTCTTGGTGCGCAGGGCGACGGAGGCATCGGCAGGCGAATGATTGTCCAGCTCTTCGACGGCCGATTCCTGCAGGAACAGGTGAACCATGTCCGGCGACAGCTCGGTACCCTTGGTTTCCCGGTACAGGCGGCGCAGCAGGTTTTCCGCGGAGGTGGTGTGCTTACGCTCGCCGATCAGTTCGAACTGGTTTCCGCGGTTGCGGATCTCGATAGTCAGGCGCTGTTCGATCAAGCGCAGGTGCTCGTCGAACTGCCCGCACAGATTGGCAAAGCGGCGGGCCTCGAAAGGCTCGAGGATGAAACGATGTGGTTCGATGGGTGCGTTCAAGGTCGTATTTAGCCGCCCTGGGGCAATTGGGATGATTCAAGGATAGCGCCAGTGGCGCGGGTGCGAAAGCTCTTAAATATCGCAACGCAAAACACCGCCCTGTAGGAGCTGGCTTGCTGGTGATAGGGGCGCCACGGTACATCAGGCGCACCGCGTTATCGTTCATCGCCAGCAAGCCGGCTCCTACATCAACGAGCCCCGCAGCGAGTGCGGCTGTGCGGCGTCGATGTGCACATCGGCAAACTGGCCGATCAGGGTCGGATTGTCGCAGCGGAAGTTGACGATACGGTTATTCTCGGTTCGCCCTTGCAGCTCGCCAGGGTCTTTCTTGGAGTAATCGGTTACAAGAATCCGCTGAGTCGTACCGACCATTTGTCGGCTGATTTCAAAGCCCTGCTGGTTCAGGCGATGTTGCAGGGCGTTCAAGCGCTCTTTTTTCAGCTCTTCCGGGGTTTCATCGACCAGGTCGGCGGCCGGAGTGCCCGGGCGCTGGCTGTAGACGAACGAATAGGAGAAGTCGAAACCGACGTCCTGAATCAGCTTCATGGTTTGTTCGAAGTCTTTCTCGGTTTCGCCGGGGAAACCAACGATGAAGTCCGAACTGATGCAGATGCCCGGCACGGCAGCGCGCAACTTGCGCAGTTTGGATTTGTATTCCAGCGCCGTGTGGTTGCGTTTCATCGCCGCGAGGATGCGGTCCGAACCCGATTGCACCGGCAGGTGCAGGTGTTTCACCAGCTCCGGTACTTCGGCGTGGGCCTGGATCAGGCTGTCGGAGAATTCCAGCGGGTGCGAGGTGGTGTAGCGGATGCGGTCGATGCCATCGACGGCGGCGACCACGCGGATCAGTTCGGCCAGATCTGCCAGGCGACCGTCGTGGGTCTTGCCGCGATAGCCGTTGACGTTCTGCCCCAGCAGCGTCACTTCGCGCACGCCGTGTTCGGCCAGGTGAATGATTTCGGCAATCACGTCGTCGAACGGGCGGCTCACTTCTTCACCGCGGGTGTAGGGCACCACGCAGAACGTGCAGTATTTGCTGCAACCCTCCATCACCGACACGTAGGCGCTCGGGCCGTCGATGCGTGGCTCGGGCAAGTGATCGAATTTTTCGATTTCGGGGAACGAGACGTCGACTTGCGGCAGCTTGGTGATGCGCGCGGCGTCGATCATTTCCGGCAGGCGGTGCAAGGTCTGCGGGCCGAATACCACGTCGACATAGGGCGCACGGTCGCGAATGGCGGCGCCTTCCTGGCTGGCCACGCAACCGCCGACGGCGATCACCATGTCCGGGTTGGCCAGCTTCAGCTCGCGCCAGCGGCCCAGTTGGGAATAGACACGGTCCTGGGCGCGCTCGCGGATCGAGCAGGTGTTGAGCAGGATCACGTCGGCGTCTTCAGCGCGCGCCGTGACTTCCAGGGCCTGGTGTTCGCCCAACAGATCGACCATGCGCGAGCTGTCGTACTCGTTCATCTGGCAACCGTGGGTTTCGATGTAAAGCTTCTTGGCCATGGATAGAGTCATCACGTGATTCAAAGAACCGCGCATTATAGGGAACATGCACTCAGGTTCCTACCGCTGCGCGTCCGGCGGCTATGCTATAGTTCGCGCCCTCATTTTTATCCCCCGATGTGTTGCTCGCCCACCATGACCAAACGTGAAGCTCCAATCTACAAGGTGATTTTCCTCAATCAGGGCCAGGTGTTCGAAATGTACGCCAAGCAGATCTATCAAAGCGATCTGTGGGGCTTCCTGGAAGTGGAAGAGTTCGTCTTTGGCGAGCGCACACAGGTAGTCGTAGACCCGAGCGAGGAGAAGCTCAAGGCCCAGTTCGAAGGGGTCGTGCGCAGTTTCGTGCCAATGCATTCGATCGTGCGCATCGACGAGGTCGAGCGCCTGGGTACACCGAAAATCAGCGAAGCCCGCGGCACGGTCGGCAATGTGATGCCGTTTCCGGTGCCGATGCCTGAGAAGTAGTCTTCAAGACCGAGTCGCCTCATTCGCGAGCAGGCTCGCTCCCACAATAGATCAACTGTGGGAGCGAGCCTGCTCGCGAAGGGGCCGTCAGATCAATACTGAAGTCAGGGAAGCGGCGCGAACGGCGTCCGCCCATCGGCACTCTGCAATTCCATCAGGTATTTACGGAAGATTTGCCCCAGCACCTGAGTGGCGACTTCCAGTTCCTGGCGCGGCATCTTCTCGGCGACTTCGTCGGCCGTGTCCAAGGCTTCTTCCGCACCGTTGACCGCCGCCATCTTCAGTACGATGTACGCCTGAATATTATTGGCCGGTACGCCCTCGCCGTGAAAGAACATGGTGCCGAGTTTGAATTGGGCCTGCGCATGGCCTTGCAGCGAGGCTTTTTCGAAGTAGTTCAGGGCTTTATTGAGATCGCGTGGCGCGTTATTCCCATCGTAGTAGAACTCACCCAACTCGTATTGCGCTTGGGCATCCCCTTCATCCGACGCTTTCTGGCAGGCAGCCAGTGCCTGTTCCAGGTCTTGCGGCTGGGTATTGAGGGTGCAGCGACCCATCGCTGGGATTAACAACGAGTTACCGCCTGCTTGTGCGAGCGCGAGCAGGGGCTGAAGGAGCAACAGGCAGCCCAGTGAAAGGGCGCGGCCGGTGCGGTTCATGGGAATCGACTTACCTCTGAGGGGCGCGCGGACCCATCGAGGGGATCCAATAAGCGCGCATTATGAAATAAGCAGGGCCAACCTTACAAAGTCTTTACTCGTTTTTCTGCTGCGCGGGAAATATATCGCCCACTTAACAGGGATTATTAGCAGATGAGCAGGAAAAAGGGCAGGAGTGAAGGCTGACGCCGGCAATGGCCAGCGTCAGCGCTAAGGCGTTACTTCAGTGCAGCAAAGGCGCGCTCGGCGGCATCCAGGGTCAGTTTCAGCTCGGCTTCGCCGTGGGCGATCGAGGTGAAGCCGGCTTCGAAAGCGCTTGGCGCCAGGTATACGCCACCTTCGAGCATCAAGTGGAAGAAGCGGCCGAACAAGGCGGCATCGCTGGCCATCACGTCATCGAAGGTCACAATGTCGTCGGCACCGCTGAAGTACAGGCCGAACATGCCACCGGCCTGGGTGGTCACGAACGGAATACCAGCCGCATCGGCACGCACTTGCAAACCGTCGAGCAGGCGGGTGGTGTAGTCGGTCAGTTCGTCGTGGAAGCCCGGACGGCTGATCAGGCGCAAGGTGGTCAGGCCCGCCGCCATCGCCAGCGGGTTACCCGACAATGTACCGGCCTGGTATACCGGCCCCAGCGGGGCGATACGCGACATGATTTCACGCTTGCCGCCAAAGCAACCGACCGGCATGCCGCCGCCAATGATTTTGCCGAAGGTGGTCAGGTCCGGTGTCACGCCGTAGTGAGCCTGGGCGCCGCCAAGGGCAACACGGAAACCGGTCATCACCTCGTCGAAAATCAGCACCACGCCGTGCTTGTCGCACAGGGTTCGCAGGCCTTCGAGGAATCCTGGGGCCGGCGGCACGCAGTTCATGTTGCCGGCGACCGGTTCGACGATGATGCACGCCACGTCCTGACCGACTTCGGCAAGCATGGCCTCGACGGCATCAATGTCGTTGAATGGCAGGGTCAGGGTGTGTTTGGCGAACGCCGCGGGTACACCCGCCGAGCTCGGCACGCCTTGGGTCAAGGCCCCGGAGCCGGCCTTGACCAGCAGGCTGTCGGAGTGGCCGTGGTAGCAGCCTTCGAACTTGATGATGCTGTCGCGACCGGTAAAGCCACGGGCCAGGCGGATCGCGCTCATGGTCGCTTCGGTGCCGGAGCTGACCATGCGCACCATTTCCATCGACGGCACCAGCGAGCAGACGAGATCCGCCATCTGGGTTTCCATCTCGGTCGGCGCGCCGTAGGACAAGCCGTGTTCAAGCTGCTTGCGCACGGCATCCAGGACTTGCGGGTGACTGTGGCCCAGGATCATCGGGCCCCAGGAACCGACGTAGTCCACATAGCGCTTGTCGTCTTCGTCGGTGACGTAGGCGCCTTCGGCATGCTTGAAGAACAACGGCGTGCCGCCAACGCTCTTGAATGCACGGACCGGCGAGTTCACGCCACCGGGGATGTGTTTCTGGGCATTGGCAAACAGGGTTTCGGAACGAGACATGATCGGGCTCTCAAATCAGATTTTCAGTAATTCGTTAAAGGCGCGGGCGCGGCGGGTCACTTCAGCCGTGCTCTCGGCGCCAAACAGGCCATGTACCACGGCGAGCAGATCGACCCCATGGGCCACCAGCGGGGCGGCGTTGTCGAGGGTGATGCCGCCGATCGCGCAGATCGGCAGATGCAGTTTGCTGCGGGCCTGGTCGAGCAGGTCGAGACTGCAGGTCGGGGCGCCGGGCTTGGTGTTGGAATTGAAGAAGCGGCCGAACGCGACATAACTGGCGCCTTCCCTGGCGGCTTGCTCGGCCAATTCAAGCTGCGCGTGGCAGGTCGAGCCGATGATCGCTTTGGAGCCGAGCAGGGCGCGGGTCGGCGACAGCGGGCCATCGGTCTGGCCCAGATGCACGCCCACGTTCAGGCGGGCCGCCAGCTCGGCGTCGTCGTTAATGATCAACTGGGTCTTGTAGCGTTCGCACAGGTCGCGCAAGGCTTCGGCTTCACGCAAACGACGGGCCTCATCGCTGCTCTTGTCGCGGTATTGCAGCAGGGTGACGCCACCTTCCAGCGCCGCCTCCACGTACGAAAGAAATTTACCGGCCAGCAACTGGCTGTCGGTAATGGCGTACAGGCCACGTAGTTTCATCAAGCAAGCCTCACCGCAGCTAATAGAGAGTTACGAACAGAAGTCCAGTGGCAGGCGGCGTGGCACGAATTGGCCTTTGCCCAACTGCTCCGCATCGCGCAGGGTGCGCCACGTGTAGTTAAGTGCAGTCTTTACGGCGCTGGCGAGGTTTTCACCTTGGGCCAGACGGCCGGCAAGCGCACTGGCCAAGGTGCAACCCGAGCCGTGATAGCTGCCCGGCAAACGTTGACAGGTGTAGGTTTCGCGCAAGCCGTCGCGGCTGTACAGGCGGTTGTGGATTTCGGTTTCGTCGCCATGGCCGCCGGTGATCAGCAGGTGTTTGACGAACGGCAGGAGTTTTTCAGCGCACTCATCCGCGGTGCCTTCAGGCAGTTCGGCGAGGATACGGGCTTCGGGAAGGTTGGGGGTGGCGATGATCGAGAGCGGCAGCAGGCGTTCGCGCATGGCGTAGCCGACTTCGTCCTTGCCCAGTCGACCTCCGCCACCGGCGCGCAGTACCGGGTCACAGACCACCGGCAAGTGCGGGTGCGCCGAAAGCAGTTCGACCACGGTGTCGACCATTTCCAGGGAGCCGAGCATGCCGAGCTTGACCGCCGCGACTTCGGAATCGTTGAGCACGGCATTGGCCTGGGCCAACACCCACTCACGGTCGAGCACGCGAAAGTCAGTGACATTGACGGTGTCTTGCACGGTCAGGGCGGTGACGGCCGGAGCCGCATGGCAACCCTGAGCGAGCAAGGCTTCGATATCTGCCTGCAAGCCGGCGCCACCACTTGGGTCGTGGCCGGAGAGACAGAGGACAACGGGGCGAGAGCTGTAGATATTCATGGTGCGCGAGCTTACCACCAAACATCTTTTTTCGAAGCCCGCCGCGCGACAGTCAAAAGATCGCAGCCTTCGGCAGCTCCTACAGGGTCTTCAGTTCGACGCGAAAACCGTAGGAGCTGCCGAAGGCTGCGATCTTTTGATTTTGTGACCAAACCAAACGCTCTATCTCAATAATTTTCGCTGGAACTACCGTTCTAGAGCCTTTGTGTGAAAAATTTCGGTAGTGCTCATTAGCCATCAACGGCTATGCTAGAGTGGATCCAAACCAATAACAGGTATCACCGGTTTTACGTCTACTCAAAAGGAATGGGGGGCTTCCTGACAAGACCGGACAGGCCATGCTGGGGCATAAATGCGCTATTTGCTGATGTTTGTGTTGTGTTTGCCCCTCTTGGCGAACGCCGTTGAGTTCAATGAACTCACCCGAAGCCTTCCCCTCGGGCGAACCCTGCAAGTGTTTGAAGACGCGGGTGGTCAGGCGACTGTCGCGGATATTCGTGCGCAGGCGGCAGCTGGCAACTTCAAGGCGCATGACAAGACCACCCTTAATGCCGGCTATTCGCGCTCGGTGTTCTGGCTCAAAATCGACCTGCATTACCGCCCTTCAAACCCGACTGCGCAACGGACCTGGCTGCTGGAGTTGGCTTACCCACCGCTTGATCACCTTGACTTGTATCTGCCTGACGCGAGCGGCAACTATCAATTGGCCAGGCAAACTGGCGACGCCTTGCCGTTCTCCAGTCGTGAAATACGCCAGAACAACTATCTGTTCACTTTGGAATTTACGCCTGACCAGGCGAAAACCCTGTACTTGCGCCTGCAAAGCCAAGGGTCGATCCAGGCGCCGGTTACGTTGTGGTCCAGTACGGCCTATCTCGAAGACCAACCGGTGCGCCTCTATGTGTTGGGGCTGATCTACGGTGTATTGCTGGGCATGCTGGTCTACAACCTGTTCATTTACCTCAGCGTGCGCGATACCAGCTATCTCTACTACATCTTCTACATCGCCTCGTTTGGCTTGTATCAGCTGTCGGTGAACGGCGCGGCCGTGCAGTATTTCTGGCCAGATAATCCCTGGTGGGCCAACGCTTCGACGCCTTTTTTCATCGGTTGTGCCGGATTGTTCGGTAGCCAGTTCGCCCGCAGCTTCCTGCAGACCGCCACCCTCAGCCGCTGGATGGACCGATTGCTGCTGGCGTTGGTGGCATTCAGCGCGCTGGTGGTCGGGTTGTCCCTGATGACCAGCTATGCCTTGGCCTTGCGCCTGGCCACGACCCTGGCCCTGACCTTCACGGTGGTGATTTTTGCCGCGGGGATTTTCGCCTGGTTGCGCGGGTTGCGGGTTGCGCGCTATTTCATCATTGCCTGGTCGGCGTTTCTGCTAGGCGGCATCATCAATACATTGATGGTGCTCGGTTACCTGCCGAATGTGTTCCTGACCATGTACTCCAGCCAGATTGGCTCGGCCATCGAAGTGGCGCTGCTGTCCATGGCCCTGGCCGACCGTATCAACGCCATGCGCGAGCAGCAGGCGCAAACCCTGCTCGACGCCGGGCAAAAACTTGAGGCGCTCAACCAGCAGCTGGCACACAGCAACAAGCTCAAGGACGAATTCCTCGCCACCCTGACCCACGAATTGCGTACGCCCATGAACGGCGTGATCGGATCGCTGGAGCTGATGCAAACCGTCGAGATGGACCCTGAGCTGGAGCAATATCAGCAAACGGCCGCCGGATCGGCGCGGGACATGATGCGCATGGTCAATGGCATTCTCACCCTGACCGAACTGCAGGCGGGCAAGCTCAAGGCTTCTGCGACCACCTTCAGCTTGCGCAACGTGGTGGAGGCATTGCGTGCCCAGTTCTACGGCAATGCCGCGAGCAAGTCGCTGGACTTCAAGGTCGACGTGGCACCGGATGTGCCGGATCGCTTGGACGGCGATAACGCCAAGCTGGCGCAATGCCTGGAGTGCCTGCTGGATAACGCCATCAAGTTTACCCGGGTCGGCGGGCTGGCGTTGCGGGTCACCGGGAAACCAGTCAACCCAGAGAGACTGGCGTTGTCCTTTGCGGTGATCGACACCGGTATCGGCTTCACTGACCTTGGAGAGGCGACGATGTATCAGCGCTTCTTCCAGCTCGATGGTTCGATGACGCGCGAGTACGGCGGCCTGGGTGTCGGCCTGGCCATCTGCCGGCAACTGGTGGAATTGCTTGGCGGACGCCTGACGCACCGCTCCGAGCCTGGGCGCGGCAGCCGTTTCCAGCTTGATGTCGAGTTTGACATTGCCACACCGCAGCGACCTGCCACACCGATCGCGACGCGGGAATCGCCGCGGCTGCGCCAGCCTCAGGATTGCAGCGTATTGCTGGTGGATGACAACAACGTCAACCAGTTGGTGATGCGCGGCATGTTGCTCAAGCTCGGGTTTCGCGTGCGCACCGCCGACAGCGGCCTGGCCGCGCTGGATTTTTTGCAGCGCGAAACCTTCGATGCGGTGCTGGTCGATTGTCAGTTGCAAGCGCTCGACGGTGTTTCCGTGTGCTGCCGGATCCGGGCATTGCCCGGTTACGCGCAAGTGCCGATATTCATGATCGCCCTGGGGACTGAGCTGGAGCGCTGCGAGAGCGGCGCGATGATTGACCATTTGAGCAAGCCGGTGAAATTCGAGGACTTGCAGGTCGCGCTTTATCGTCGCGTGCTCTGTTCCGAGCAGGGCGAAAGCGCCGACAGTTAGGCAGATATGACACTTTGATCGGCCAAGGGGCGGTGCTTAACTGAAGTCCCTTGGCTGAGCAAAGGAGCCCCGTCATGAACCTGCATCAGTTCGCCGAAACCCACGAAGTCACCAACCAGCCACCCTCGCTGGATGGCGCCAACCTGTATCGCATCGACCTGCCCCTGCAGGAGTGGGCGCGGCGCTTCGGGGCCGGTTGGGCCGAATCGCGGATCGATGCATACGGCGCACTCGCCGGCGGACCGCTGATGGCGGCGGGTTTCCTGGCCAATCAGAACAAGCCGATTTTCAGCAGTCATGATCGCTATGGACATCGTATCGACCTGGTGGAGTTTCACCCGGCCTATCATGAATTGATGCGCGCAGCGATCGAGCATGGCCTGACCTCGTTGCCCTGGGCGCACCCGCAGTCTGGTGCGCATGTCGCCCGCGCCGCCATGACCTACCTGCATAGCCAGGCCGAAGCCGGCAGCGGTTGCCCGTTGACCATGACCTTCGCCAGCGTCCCGGCACTGCGCCTGCAACCGGACCTGGCGGATCAATGGCTGCCGAAGATCCTGTCCACGGAGTATGACCCGCGTAATGTCGGCATGGCCCACAAGGCCGGCGTCACGATCGGCATGGCCATGACCGAGAAGCAGGGCGGCACCGATGTCCGCGCCAATACCACCAAGGCTTATCCGGTGGGCGCCAGCGGTCCTGGCCAGGCATACGAACTGGTGGGGCACAAGTGGTTCTGTTCGGCGCCCATGTGCGATGCCTTCCTGACCCTGGCGCAGACGGACAAGGGGCTGACCTGTTTCCTGCTGCCGCGGCATCGTCCGGATGACACGCGCAATCAGTTCTACATCCAGCGCCTGAAAAACAAACTCGGCAACTGTTCCAACGCCTCCAGCGAAGTGGAGTTTCGCGGGGCCTTGGCGTGGATGGTCGGTGAGGAAGGGCGCGGCGTGCCGACGATCATCGAGATGGTCGCCATGACCCGTTTCGATTGCATGGTCGGCTCAAGTTCGTTGATGCGCCAGGCGCTGACCCAGGCCAGCCACCACTGCGCCCACCGCAAGGTTGGCGGCAAGTTGCTCAGCGAACAGCCCCTGATGCAGAACGTGCTGGCGGACCTGGCGTTGGAAAGCGAAGCCGCCCTGGCCTTGAGCCTGCGCATGGGTCGGGCGCTCGATCATCTGGACGACTCACAGGAAGCCAAGTTCGCCCGGCTGGTGACAGCGGTGGGCAAGTACTGGATCTGCAAGCGCGCGCCGGCCATGATCAATGAAGCCGCTGAATGCATGGGCGGGGCGGGGTACGTGGAAGACAGCATCTTGCCGCGCCTGTATCGCGAGGCTCCGGTGAACTCGACCTGGGAGGGCTCCGGCAACGTGCAATGCCTTGATGTGCTGCGCGCCTTGTCCAAGGAACCGGGCGTGCTCGATGCATTGTTCAGCGAATTGGGTGATGGTCATGGCGATAAACGCCTGGCCGCGCACATCGCCCAATTGCAGTCGGCCTTCAAGGATACCGACGATATTCAATACCGTGCCCGGCAGTTGACCGAAGGCATCGCCCTTGGGTTACAGGCGAAGCTGTTGCTGGAGGCGGGGAATGTGGCGGTGAGTGATGGGTTTATCGCCAGTCGCCTGAATGGCGGTGGGCGGGTTTATGGCGGGTTGCCGCGTGGGTTGAATGTGGAAGCGATTGTTGCTCGTTCGACTCCGCAAGGTTTCTGAACTGTGGGAGCGAGCCTGCTCGCGAAAGCGATCTGTCAGCCACATCGATATTGGATGTGCCATCGCCTTCGCGAGCAGGCTCGCTCCCACAGGGGATCTGCGGCGCTCCCTGCATTTGTGTCGCCACTGTTCCCGTGAAGCGACGATACAGGCAAGATGAAGGCCTGCAAGTCAGAACACAGGATGCTGATCGTGACCGAAGCTTTTATTGTCGTTCAAACCGCCGAGCAAGCTGTAGACCGGCTTGCGCTCTTGCACAATCGTGCAACCACCGCTCTGAGCCAGGCGCTCAAGCGTTATCTCAAGGATCGTGTCGAGCCGGACGCCGAACAGCGGGCAATGTTTCGTTATCCCGAACTGCGTCTGACCTACCACTGCCAGGGCGAAGTCCCGCAGACCACGCGGGCCTACGCCAAGGTCCAGTTGCCAGGCACCTACAGCGTCACCGTCACCCATCCCGCTGCCTTCCGTAAATACCTGCTGGAGCAACTCGTGCCGTTGATGCACGACTTCACCGTGACCGTGGAGGTCGGTGTCAGCCAGCAGAACATTCCTTATCCATACGTGGTCGAGCAGGGCGATGAGTTGGCCGGCTCCGGTGTCACCGCCGCCGTGCTGGCGCGGGTGTTCCCGAGCACCGACCTGTCGGCGGCGACCGACGGTATTGCCGACGGCTTGTACGATTGGGAAAACACCGATCCGCTGCCCTTGGCGCTGTTCGATGCCGCCCGAGTGGATTTTTCCCTGCGCCGCCTGGTGCATTACACCGGTAGCGACTGGCGGCATGTGCAGCCATGGATCCTGCTGACCAACTATCACCGTTACGTCGACCAGTTCATCGTCCATGGCCTGGAGCAACTGCGCAAAGATCCGCGCTTCGTGCGCATGGTGCTGCCGGGTAATGTGATCATCGAAAAGAGCATGGATCACGGTGAAGCCTCGGCGATTGCCGCAGGTGTGGTCTGGCATCGCTACCAGATGCCGGCCTACCACCTGATTGCTACTGATGGCCACGGCGTGACCCTGGTCAATATCGGCGTCGGCCCGTCCAACGCCAAGAACATCACCGACCACCTGGCGGTACTGCGTCCGCATTGCTGGCTGATGATCGGCCACTGCGGCGGGTTGCGTCAGTCCCAGACCATTGGCGACTACGTGCTGGCCCACGCCTATATGCGCCGTGACGGCATTCTCGACCGGGTCGTGCCGCCAAATATTCCGATTCCGGCCTTGGCCGAAGTGCAGCTCGCACTGCAACAGGCGGCGGCCAACATCACCGGCGAGAAGGGCGACGAGCTGAAAAAGCGCCTGCGTACCGGCACCGTACTGACTTACGACGACCGTAACTGGGAGCTGCGCTGGGCTCAGGAGCGGCCGTTGATCAACTTGTCCCGCGCCGTGGCAGTGGACATGGAAAGCGGTACGATCGCGGCCCAGGGTTATCGCTTGCGGGTGCCTTACGGCACGTTGCTTTGTGTGTCGGACAAGCCCCTGCACAGCGAAATCAAGTTGCCTGGCTCAGCCAACGCCTTTTATGAGCGCGCGGTCAGCCAGCACCTGAAAATCGGTATCGAAGCCGTGGACTTGTTGCGCACAGAGCTCAACTCGTTGCACTCGCGCAAACTGCGCAGCTTCGACGAGCCGCCGTTCCGCTGATTTGGCGATGGTCATTTAACGGTCGGGCTACTAGCATTAGCAGCCCTGACCGTTAGATGTTCCTTCACCATGTCCCGTGTGCAACGTCCTGTTTCCCGCCGCCCTGGCGCAAAGCCATCCCCAGCAGCCCCGCGCCGTGTCGCCAAGGCGCCTCCCGCTGCGCCCAGGCTGATCCTGTTCAACAAACCCTTCGATGTGCTGACGCAATTCAGTGACGCAGAAGGGCGCGCGACCCTCAAGGACTACATCGATGTCCCGGGGATCTACCCCGCAGGACGGCTGGACCGCGACAGCGAAGGTCTACTGCTGCTGACCAACGACGGCCAGCTCCAGGCACGCATCGCCGACCCGAAACACAAACTGGCCAAGACCTACTGGGTGCAGGTTGAAGGCGAGCCGAGTGCCGAACAGTTGCAGCGCTTGCGTGACGGTGTCGAATTGAACGATGGCATGACCTTGCCTGCGCAGGCGCGGCAACTGGATGAGCCGCCGTTGTGGCCGCGTAACCCGCCGGTACGCTTTCGTAAAAGTGTGCCGACCAGTTGGCTGGAACTGGTGATTCGCGAGGGTCGCAATCGGCAGGTGCGGCGGATGACGGCGGCGGTCGGGTTGCCGACGTTGCGGTTGGTGCGTGTCAGGATCGGCGACTGGACGATCGAAGGGCTCGATCAGGGCCAGTGGAAGGAAGTGCCAGCGCGCTTATAAAGTGCCGGATTCGATCAGGCCAATGACCACGCTCTTGATCACAAATGCAGCAACGCCAAGGCCCAGCACGAAAAACAGAATAAACGAGCCAAACCGTCCGGCCTTGGACTTCTTCGCCAGATCCCAGACGATGAAACCCATGAAAATGATCAGGATGCTGACCAGGCCGGTCATCATCCACTCTTCGAAAACTGCAGGATCCATTGAACATCTCCGCGCGGGCGAGGCTAAAAGGGCGCGGCGAGTATACGCCAATGGATGTTGGCAATGAGTTGACCTGCGGCAGCGTGTCGCAGCTATTCGTCGCCCGACCTGCTCTCGTAGGAGCTGCCGAAGGCTGCGATCTTTTGATTTTGCTTTTAATAAACAAGATCAAAAGATCGCAGCCTTCGGCAGCTCCTACAGAAGCAGTTCAGCTGCGCAGATGAGTGAGCGGTAACTCAGTGCTGTTTAAAACCTGATTGAGCACAAAACTCGAGCGCACACTGGTCACCCCTTCAATCCGCGTCAAATGCCCCAGCAGCAATTTCTGGTAATGGTCCATGTCCGGCACCACGACCTTGAGTTGATAATCGGCATCCATCCCGGTCACCAGGCTGCACTCCAGCACCTGCGGCAAGGTGCGAATGGCGGCCTCGAAGTTTTCGAATCGTTCCGGCGTGTGCCGATCCATGCCGATGAGCACATACGCCGTCAGGCTCAGGCCAAGCATCTTACGGTCGAGCAGGGCGACCTGGCGGGTAATGTAGCCGTCGTCTTCCAGTTGCTTGACCCGCCGCGAGCAGGGGGAGGGCGACAGGCCAATGCGTTCGGCCAACTCCTGATTGGAGATGCGCGCATCGCGCTGCAATTCAGCCAAAATGCTCAGGTCATATCGGTCAAGTTTGCTCATCGAACGGTCCCTTGTCATAACTATTGCGACAGATTATCTATCCAGGGTTAAAAATTGCGCAAGTGATGTTTATTTGAGCAATATTCGCAATCCTCTGCCGGTGCTCCGGGCCTATTCTTATCACCAGAATCACTGCTCGGACAAACAGTCCAATGCGGCCCGCCGAATCAGGCCCGCCGCGGTCGCCACCCCCACAGGGGATGTGCTGGCCCCCGAGCTGCACACTGTCCAGAAGACGGCGTGAGGTGAGCCGACGTCAAAAGCGTCGAGCACGGACGAAGTTCTCAAGGGGAGGCCGACGGGTCTCCCCTTTTTCTTGCCTGTCATTTGGCACCCGCCCTCAATAAATAAGTTCCGCGACTGATAACCTGTTGCAGAACCGGCCTGTGCATTTCCAGTCTTACCTACAGGCCCTGACCCGTATAGAGGAAAAGCATGAGATTGCGCATCTGGCGGTTGGCCGGTGTTGGGCTGTTGTGTGTCAGTGTCACCGCGCAATCGCTGGCCGACCAGCCGCAAAACCGCGGTCCGGATGGCGGACAACACGAGGGCGGTGGCCATCAGGGCCATGCTGGCAACAACCCGCCGCGTCCGCAAAATGGCCAGCAACCGAATCAGCACAACGGCCAGAACCAAAATCAAGACAACGGCCAATGGCAGACCCGTCCAGCGCCGGACTACAACAGCCGGGTGCGTTCGCCGCCACCACCGCCGCAACTGCCGGCCAATGACCTGCCCATCCAGCCACGACCCGACACCGTGCAACAGACCCAACAGCCTCGGCGTGGTTACTATCAGGACGAGCCGCGGCGCAACGATCCCAACCCGCACTGGAATGGCTATATCGGCGCACCTTCCAACGACAGCAACCAGTGGCAGGGCCGTCCCAGTGGCCACGGCAACGGTTGGGGCCCCGGCCCGCAGTATCGTCCGGGGCACGTGATCGACCGCTTCCCGGATCGCGACTACCGTGTGCCCTATGGGGGCCGGGATTACTACTACTCCGGCGGCTACTGGTATCGCCCGCAAGGCCCGCGCTATGTGGTGGTTCAGCCGCCGCGCGGGATTCGCGTCCAGTACCTGCCTGATTATGCCCGTGAGGTCTGGATCGATGGCTCATTGCTGTTCCTGGTAGCCGGCGCCTACTACGCCTATCAGGAAAACACTCAGGACTACAGGGTGGTCGAGCCGCCTGGCCAGCCGTTGGCCACCGGCAATGGTTACGACGTGGAGGCTTATCCGGCCAACGGCCAGTCACCGGAGCAGATCAACCAGGATGGATACGATTGCTATCGCTGGGCGGTCGAGCAGAGTGGTTTTGATCCGAGGGTCGACACCTGGCAACCGGACCCGGCGGTGGTGCAGGCCTACCGCCAGGCCCAGGGTGGTTGCCTGGATGGTCGCGGTTATCGGGTGACGTTCTGAGCACCGGCCTTGACGACTTCCTGCGGATCGGCGTGCACCAGCACTTCGGCCCGCGGGTAGGCGGCGTGAATGGCGTCGGCGGCCTGGTCGCTGATGCCATGGGCGACTGACAGGGTCAGTTCCCCCGGCAACTCCAAGTGCAGCTGCACAAACCACTGGTTGCCGGAAATCCGCGTGCGCAAATCATGGGCGCCCAGTACCCCCGGTACTCCGCAGGCCAGCTCCAGCATGTGCTGGCTGACATCCGGCGGCAGCTCCTCATCCATCAAGACCGCAAAGCTTTCCCGAGCGATCGTCACCGCGCTCCAGAAGATGTAGGCGGCAATGCCCAGGCCGAACCACGGGTCGACCTGATGCCAGCCAAACCCGGCCAGCACCAGCGCCACCAGGATGCTGCCATTGAGCAGCAGGTCCGAACGGTAATGCAGGGAGTCGGCGCGCACCGCGTTGGAGCCGGTGGCCTTGACCACGCGATGCTGCACCATCAGCAGCGCCAGGGTCAGGCCCAGCGAGAACACGATCACCCCGATGCTGATCCACGGTGCACCCACCGGTTCCGGATGCTTGAGCCGATCCCATGCCTGTAGCGCAATCAACACCGCACTGCCGCCGATAAACAGCGCCTGGGCCATGCCGGCCAATGACTCGGCCTTGCCATGCCCGTAGCGATGGTCGTCGTCGGCCGGGCGCAAGGCGTAGTGCACGGCCAGCAGGTTGAGCAGCGAAGTCACGCCGTCAAGCGCCGAGTCGGTCAACCCGGCGAGCATGCTCACCGAGCCGCTCAGCCACCAGGCGATGGCTTTGGCGACGATCAGCGTGCAAGCCACCGCCACCGAGGCACGGGTTGCCAGCCGCAGCAGGCGGGCGTGTTCGACGCTTGAGATCATGGGTGCGGATTTTCCTTATCGTGCCCCGATTACGCGGCGGGTTGCAGGCCGAACATGGCCAGTTGCTGGGCGCTGCCCTTGTGCTGGATCAGGCGTGGATCGTCCAGCGGCAAGCTGCGGCCCGTTTCACGCTCCAGGATGGTCTGCAACTTGAGGTTATCGACCTTGCCGTCGGCACCGATGGCTTCCTTGAGTTTTTCCGGCGCCACCTGTGCGGTTTCGCCCGGTGCGTAGTAAATCGCGCCGGTGGCGAAATCCACGGCGAACGCGATCAGGCCGGGGATGATATAGAACAGCAGGCCCACGGCATCGAGCACGGCAATGGCCGGGTCGATCTTGCCGTCGATCTGGCCACGGCGATCAGGGTAGAAAATCGAACCGCATGCGGTGATCTGCGTTAGCAGGGTCGCGATCAATACACCGCCAATCAGGCGAAAGGGAACACGCATGTGAAATCTCCTGGGTAATTTCAAAACGAAGCGTAGTCGGTAGAAATTAAGACCCTGACGAACGCCCCGCAGTTCGCCGTTATACTCGCCGCTCTGTTTGGGAGCCAGCATGATTTCTTTGCCGATTGATGAAGTTTTACCCGCTCTGCGTGAAGCCCTCGCTGCACGCCACGAAGCCGTGCTCGAAGCACCGCCCGGTGCCGGTAAGACCACCCGTGTGCCCTTGGCCTTGCTGGATGAGCCGTGGCTGGCCGGGCAGACGATCCTGATGCTCGAACCGCGCCGCCTGGCCGCGCGGGCGGCAGCGGAGCGCCTGGCCAGTGAGCTGGGCGAGAAGGTCGGCGAAACCGTGGGTTATCGCATTCGGCTCGACAGCAAGGTCGGCCCCAACACCCGAATCGAAGTGGTTACCGAGGGCATCCTTACCCGGCGTTTGCAGGACGATCCGGCGCTCGAGGGCGTGGGCCTGTTGATCTTCGACGAGTTCCACGAACGCAGTCTCGACGCCGACCTGGCGCTGGCCTTGAGCCTCAATGGCCGGGAACTGTTCCGTGACGATCAGCCGCTGAAAATCCTCTTGATGTCGGCCACCCTGGAAGGCGAACGGCTGGCCGGATTGCTCGACGACGCGCCGATCCTGCGCAGCGAAGGGCGCATGTACCCGGTGGCAATGCGCTGGGGCCGGCCATTCCAGGCAGGCGAATTCATCGAGCCACGGCTGGTTCAGACCATTCTCGAAGCCTTGAGCGACGAAACCGGCAGCGTGCTGGTGTTCCTGCCGGGGCAGGCCGAGATCCGTCGCGTGCATCAACAACTGGCCGATGCGCTGGGCGATAACACGCAAATCCTGCTCTGCCCATTACACGGTGAACTGGACCTCGCCGCGCAACGGGCGGCGATTGATCCGGCGCCGCCGGGTCAACGCAAAGTGGTGCTGGCCACCAACATCGCCGAGACCAGCCTGACCATCAATGGCGTGCGGGTGGTGATCGACGCCGGGTTGGCGCGGGTGCCGCGCTTCGATCCCGGCAGCGGCATGACCCGTCTCGATACACAACGGATTTCCAAAGCCAGTGCTACCCAGCGTGCGGGCCGGGCAGGGCGACTGGAACCGGGTGTGTGCTATCGCTTGTGGTCGCAGGATCAGCACGAACAATTGGCGGCTTATGGCAGTGCGGAAATTCTTTCGGCGGATCTCGCCGGGTTGGCGCTGCAGCTGGGGCGTTGGGGCGTAGCACCGGGCCAGCTGGTTTGGCTTGATGTACCTCCGGCAGCCGCTTATGCACAAGCTCAGGACTTGCTGGTTCGTCTGGGCGCGCTGGAGGGTGAAGCACTGACCCGCCACGGTCAGGCCATGGCCGAGCTGCCGGCGCATCCTCGTATCGCGCACCTGTTGTTACGTGGACAGGCGCTCGGCTTGGCGGAGATGGCTTGCGATGTCGCGGCCTTGCTCGGCGAGCGCGATATCCTGCGTGGCGCCGGTGCCGACTTGCACAGCCGATTGGCGCTGTTGTCCGGCGAAGCGCGCGGCGCTCGTGGTGCCCAGGGCGGCGTACAACGGGCCCGGCAACTGGCACGGCAATATCGCGGCTATCTGCGCGCCAAGGCGTCGGAGCCGGTCAGCGATCCCGATCATCCACGCTGGCTCGGTGCGCTGCTGGCCTTGGCCTATCCCGACCGCGTCGCCCAACAGCGCCGTGCCGGCGGCGCCGAGTATCGCCTGGCCAATGGTCGCGCCGCGCTGTTCGCCGAGGCCGACAGCCTGATGAAGCAGCCGTGGCTGGTGATCGCCGATCTCGGCAGCCGTCAGGGCCAGCGTGAGGAGCGGATTTATCTGGCGGCGGATTTCGATCCGGCGTTGTTCGACTCGGTACTGGCCGAACAGGTGCGATGCGTCGATCAGCTGGATTGGGATGAGCGCGAAGGTGTGCTGCGGGCCGAGCGCCAACGCAAGGTGGGCGAGCTCATCCTCAGCCGCGAACCGCTAACCGGTCTCGATGAAGCCGCCCGCAGCCAGGCGCTGGTCAACCTGGTGCGACGCAAAGGCCTGGAGCTGCTGCCGTGGACTCCGGAGTTGCGCCAGTGGCAGGCACGGGTGGCGTTATTGCGCCAGCTGGACCTGGGTGGAAAGGGCGAAAGCGATTGGCCAGATGTCAGCGATGCTGCGCTGCTGAACACCCTTGAGCATTGGCTGATGCCGTATCTGGGCAAAGTCTCGCGCCTCAGTCATTTCGCCAATCTCGACCTCTCGAGCATCGTTCACAACCTGTTGCCATGGCCGCTGCCGCAACGCTTGGACGAGTTGGCGCCCCACCACTTGAGCGTGCCATCGGGTTCATCGATTCGCCTGGATTACAGCGAGCAGCCGCCGATTCTGGCCGTGCGCTTGCAGGAGCTGTTCGGCCTGGCTGAAACCCCACGCATCGCCGGTGGCCGGCAGGTGGTCAAGTTGCATTTGCTGTCCCCGGCGCGAAGGCCCGTGCAGGTGACCCAGGACCTGGCGAACTTCTGGCGCAGCACTTACGCCGAGGTGAAAAAAGACCTCAAGGGACGCTACCCGAAACATTACTGGCCGGACGACCCGCTGGTGGCCGAAGCCACGGCACGGATCAAGCCGCGCAAGCCATGACGCCGCGATCTACGGCGCGGCGGGCAGCAGGAACCGTGCAATCACCGGCAGATGATCGGAGATGCGCAGGGTATCGTCTTGCCGCACCGTCGCCTCGACCCGTTTGATTCGCGGGCTGTAGAACAGATAGTCGACGGTCCGGTCCGGGCCGTTCAAGCCGGTATCGTTGGGGTAATGGGTCAGCCAGCGCGCGCGGTCGATGCCACTGGATTCGTTGTTGGTGGGAATCATCGGGTACTTGTCCCACAACAGATGCAGGGCGCTGTCGGCGGAGTAGGGGGTGCGCTGTTCGCTGGGCAGGCGCTGGTATTGCCCCAGCGGCAGCAGGTTGAAGTCGCCACCGATCAGCCAGGGCGTGCCGCGGCTTTCGAACTTATCGAGAACCTTGGCCACGGCCGCGATCTGTGCCTGCAGCGTCTCGTCAGGTTGGGTCGCTCGCTCCAGATGGGTATTGAGGACGGCGAGCTGGCCGCCGTCGCTCAATGGCAGGTACGTCACCAGCAAGGCGTTTTTCGGCTGGAACTGGCGACTGATCGGGTTGGCCGATGCGATGGGCAATTGCAGGCGTTCGGCGTGCTCGATCCGATAGCGACTCAGGGTCGCCAGTTGCCGGCCGACGCTGCCGAAAATGTGCGGGTTGGGCACGAAGTCAGCCTTCCAGTCGAAGGCATGGGCGCTGCACGGATACAGGTCGGCGAGCCGCTCCTGCAGCAGTTTGAGCTGGTTCTGGTAATCGCTGGCCTTGGCGCCGTCATCGAGTTCCTGCAGCAGCACGACATCCGGCTGCTCGTCGCGGATCACTCGCGCCACTTCGTCGAGGCTGAAGGCCATGTCTTCCGGTGTTGGGGAATCGTCGTTGCCGGCGGCCAGGTCATTCCAGAAGACATAGCGCTTGCCCGCCAGGTACTGGACGTTCCAGGTCATGACCTTCAGTGCCTGGCCGGGTGCCAGCCCTGGCGCTTGAGTACTGCACGCGACCGGCGCTATTTCCCTGGCTTCGGGGCGCCAGGTCAGGCTGTACGTCATTACGCAGACTACGCCGATGACGATCAACAGTCCCAGCAAGGTGTAGCGCAGTAGTCGGGGCATGGCTCGGCTTATCGCGTTACGGAAGTTGCCTCCGAGCATACCCGACTGACGAGCGGTCGCCCACGGTCAACGTGGTCCATCGATTTTTTCCGGTACTTCGCTGATCAGCATGAACAGGCGGAACAGCACCACGCTGGTGAACAGTTGCAAGAAACTGTGGGCACTGTCGATCAGCATTGAGATAGCCGGGTTTTGCGGCTCAGGGTACGCCGCCAACGTTGCACCCTTGAGCAACCACAACGGCCCCATTACACACAGGATGCACACCAGGATGCGCATGAAGTGGCCACGGGTCAGGCGCAGGCTTTCCTTCATGGCCTGCAATGGCGCCAAGCCACGCAGCACCAGCAGGTACTCGCCGAAAGCCAGGGTCACCATCAGCCAGATGCCCGGCAGGAAGTACAGCGACAAGCCCAGCAGGATCAGCAATGTGTTCAGGGCGGTCAGCAAGGCGAAACGCGGCCACAGATAGGCGGACCTCGACAGCAGCTCGCGGTTACTGGGCGATTCGCCTCGGCTGCGGGCATCGAGGAACAGGATCAGG
This sequence comes from Pseudomonas sp. G5(2012), assembly GCF_000408945.1. Taxonomy (NCBI): domain Bacteria; kingdom Pseudomonadati; phylum Pseudomonadota; class Gammaproteobacteria; order Pseudomonadales; family Pseudomonadaceae; genus Pseudomonas; species Pseudomonas sp. G5(2012). The sequence goes on along the minus strand of NZ_APIO01000059.1, from coordinate 159,581 downwards.
GCGGCGGTGTACAACGGATAGACCAGCAAGCCGACGATCACACTGATACCGGGGAAACTGTCCGGCTCGGTGGAATGGTCAACCACTTGTTGCAACAGGGCCTCGATGATCACCAGTGGCAGGCACAGCTGCACGATCTGGCCCAGATTGCGTTTGAAGAAATACAAGGAGTCACGCAGTACATCGAACGGATTCATCGGTTGGTATCGCTGGTTGAAAGCAGTGGCCCACTTTAACCGATGATGCGCGGGAGGGCGCAAACGTAAACGTTCGGTAAAGCTCATTGAAACAACTTGTTTCAGCCTCCATTAAGGTCGAGCGCCTTATCCTCTATGGGCAAAGGCAACGATTTTCCCGGCAATCTACGAGGTCGCCATGAACAGCGAAGAACAAACCCTGATCGATGGACTGTTTTCCCGGCTGCAACAGGCCGAGACGGACTCAGCCCCGCGCGACGCCCAAGCCGAGGCGCGGATCAAGGAACACCTGGTGCGCCAACCGGCGGCCGGTTATTTCATGACCCAAGCGATTCTGGTGCAGGAGGCGGCGATCAAGAGCCTCGACGGGCAGAACCAGCAGCTGACTGCGCAAATCCAGAAATTGCAGGCCGAACTGCAGCAAGCCAAGGCGCAAACGCCGGCCCCTGCGTCGAGCGGCGGCTTTTTGTCGAGCATTTTTGGTGGTAGTTCGCAGCCTGCGCCAACGCAAAGTGCGCCGGTGTCTGGCGGTGGTGGCTGGCGCGAGCCGGCGCGGCCTTCGTTCAACACGCCGCCGCAACAGAGCTTCGGTGCTTCTCCACAGCAGGGCTATGCACCCCAGCAACAGGCCCCCGCAGCGAGTAGCGGCTTTCTCGGTGGGGCGCTGAAGACCGCGGCCGGTGTGGCGGGTGGCGTGATGCTGGCACAAGGCATCAGCAGTCTGTTCCACCACAACCAGGCACCGCAGGAAGTCGTCGAAGTCATCAAGGAAGAACCGGCCCAGGTCAACGACCAGGGCAACAATGGCTGGGGCGATGACCAGCGCATGGCTGGCAATGAGCCCTATGCCAACGACCAGGGCGGTTTTGCCGATGCTGACTACAACGATGACAGCTCATCGTTCTTTGGCGGCGACGACGACTCCTTCGTCTGATTCACCATTCGTCCGGGGCGCTGCGGCGCTTCGGGCCGATTATTCGCGAAACTCTGCTTTTGGCTGGCATACTGGGCGACTTTTCGGGCCTGGTGCCTGATCCTGCCTGCGCTTTATCGAGGTGTCCGGTGAAAAAAATCGCAGTGTTCGCCGATGTCCAGAACCTCTACTACACAGTGCGCCAGGCTTATGGCTGCCACTTCAACTATGCCGCGTTGTGGGCTGATATCAGCAAGCAAGGCGAAATTGTCGAGGCCTACGCCTACGCGATCGATCGTGGCGACAGCAAACAGCAGCAGTTCCAGCAGATCCTGCGCAACCTCGGTTTCACCGTGAAGCTCAAGCCCTATATCCAGCGCAGCGACGGCTCGGCGAAGGGCGACTGGGACGTGGGCATCACCCTCGACATCATGGACGCGGCCGACCATGTCGATGAAGTGGTGCTGGCCTCTGGCGACGGTGATTTCGACATGCTGCTGGAACGCATCATCAGCAAGCACGGCGTGCAAGCGGTGGCCTACGGCGTACCGGGCCTGACGGCCAACTCGCTGATCCGCGCCGCCAGCCGCTACGTGCCGATCGAAGGCGCGTTGCTGCTCAAGAATTGATTTTTACGGAGTTCAAACAGGTTTGGAACGCATAGCAGTCATCGACTTTGAAACCACCGGGATCTCTCCGAGCAGCAGTTGCCGGGCCACGGAAATTGCCGTGGTGATCCTTGAACAAGGGCGCATCGTCGAGCGTTACCAGAGCCTGATGAACGCCGGCGTGCGCGTCCCGGGCTTCATCGAGCAACTGACCGGCATCAGCAACGCCATGCTGCGCACCGCGCCTTCGGCCGAGCAGGTGATGAACGAGGTCAACGAGTTTGTCGGCACCACGCCATTGCTGGCCCACAACGCCGCGTTCGACCAGAAGTTCTGGGACTTCGAACTGGGGCGGATCAAACGCACGCGCCTGCAGAACTTTGCCTGCTCACTGTTGCTGGCCCGACGCCTGATGCCTGCGGCACCTAACCACAAGCTCGGCACCCTCACCACCTTCGCCAACCTGCCCCACACCGGCAAGGCTCACCGGGCTATGGCCGATGCCGAAATGGCGGCTAACCTGACGGTGCACCTGGCCGAAGAACTGCGGCACAGGCATGGCCTGAGCGAGCTGTCCCATGATCTGTTGTGCAAATTGCAGAAAGTGCCGGCGGCGAAGGTCAATGAACACCTGAAGCGGCATCGTGGGTTCTGACCGCGACAGGATTCCCCTGTGGGAGCGAGCCTGCTCGCGAAATCAATTGATCATTCAACATTGATGTCGACTGACACTCCGCTTTCGCGAGCAGGCTCGCTCCCACAGTGGATCACCTACAACAATTAAATGCCCTTGCCATTCCCTTCCAACTGCCCCAACGGCACCCGCTTCTCTATCGCACTCGACAACACGATCGACGTCTTGCTGAAGCCAAACGTGGCAATCCGGTTGATCAACTCTTCCAGCTCAGGCATCGACCCCACCGCCGCTTGCATGATCACGCAAGGATCACCAGTCACGCGGTGGCATTCAGTCAGTTGCGGGATCTTGATCAGGTCGTCGTAGGCTTTCTGGTTGCCGTGCTGGTTCAGGCGCAGTTCAATCACACACTGGATCGGCAAGCCGAGCTTGGCCATGTCGACTTTCGCCTGGTAACCGGTAATCACGCCGCTGGCTTCGAGTTTGGCCACGCGTTCGGCCACGGCCGGGGCGGAAAGGTTGACCTTGCGCGCGAGGTCGGCGTAGGACGCGCGTCCGTTTTCCAGCAGGGCGCTGAGCAGCATGCGGTCGTACTTATCCATCGAGGCAGCTCCTGAAAATGACCGACTTTCGAAAGCACGGTTTATAGCGCTGAACTCCGTGTTTTGAAAAGTGTACCGGCGGTTTAAACAGGTTTTGTAACTTATTTTCCAGCGTTAGCCTTTCTAGAATAGCCGTTCACCTGTTCTGCCTGTGAGCTGCCCATCATGTCCGGCCTACGTCGCTTCCCCTTACCGTTGATCGCTGCCTTTTTCGCGCTGTACGTGATTTGGGGCTCGACCTACCTGGTGATCCGCATCGGTGTGGAGTACTGGCCGCCCTTGCTGCTCGCCGGCATTCGCTTCGTGATCGCTGGAAGCCTGATGTACGCCTACCTGCGCTGGCGCGGGGCACCAGCCCCGACCTGGGCGCAATGGAAAGCTGCGGGGATCATCGGCGTATTGTTGCTGGCGTGCGGCAACGGTGCGGTCAGCGTGGCCGAGCACACGGGCGTGGCTTCCGGCGTGGCCGCGCTGGCAGTGGCGACGGTGCCGCTGTTTACCTTGCTCTGTGGCTACTTCTGGGGCGCGCGCAATACCCGTCTTGAATGGGCGGGTGTTGCACTCGGGATGATTGGCATCGTCATGCTTAATCTCGGCTCCAACCTGCAATCGAGTCCTTTAGGTGCGGCATTACTGATCTTTGCCGCGGCAACCTGGGCATTCGGCTCAGTGTGGAGCAAACACTTGCCGTTGCCTCAGGGCGCAATGGCCAGTGCCGTGGAAATGCTGGTGGGGGGCGTGGTATTGCTGATCGGCAGTGCGGTAAGCGGCGAGCACCTGGAGCAGGTCCCGCCCATCGAGGGTTGGGCAGCGCTGGCGTACTTGACCGTGTTCGGCTCGATCATTGCCTTCAACGCCTACATGTATCTGCTCAAGCATGTGCGTCCGGCGGCGGCCACCAGTTATGCCTACGTCAACCCGGCGGTGGCCGTGTTGCTGGGGATCGTGTTTGTCGGAGAAACCATTGGCATCGAAGAAGCATTGGCCATGTTGGTGATCATCAGTGCCGTGGTGCTGATTGGCCTGCCGCAGTGGCGTCGCACACCGGAACGGCCAGTGGTGAAGTTGGAGCCGACGGCGGTGCCGACAGAATCCCGCGTGAATTAGGGTAAACTGCGCGCCATTGCAAACATGTTTCGCGTAATCGCGCTGATTTTTCCTACGGTACTCCAATGACTTTCGCCACCCTTGGCCTGATCGAACCCTTGCTGCGCTCCCTTGAGACGCTCGGCTACCAGACTCCGACGCCAGTTCAGGCGCAAGCCATTCCGGCGGTGCTGGCCGGTCGCGACCTGATGGCCGCCGCCCAGACCGGCACCGGCAAGACCGCCGGTTTCGCGCTGCCACTGCTGCAGTTGCTGGCCATGGAAGGGCCGAAAGTCACCGCCAACTCGGTGCGTGCGCTGATTCTGGTGCCGACCCGAGAGCTGGCCGAGCAGGTTCACGAAGCGGTTCGCCAATACGCCGAGAACCTGCCGTTGCGCACCTACGCGGTGTACGGTGGCGTCAGTATCAACCCGCAAATGATGAAGCTGCGCAGCGGCGTCGACTTGTTGGTGGCGACCCCGGGCCGTTTGCTCGACCTGTTCCGCCAGAACGCACTGAAGTTCAATCAGCTGCAAACCCTGGTGCTGGACGAGGCCGATCGCATGCTCGACCTGGGTTTCTCCGAGGAACTGGCGAATATCTATCGGGCACTGCCCAAGAAGCGCCAGACGCTGCTGTTCTCCGCCACGTTCTCCGACGACATTCGCCTGCTGGCCGGGCAAATGCTCAATGACCCGCTGAGTATCGAAGTCAGCCCGCGCAACGTTGCCGCCAATACGGTCAAGCAATGGATCGTGACGGTGGACAAGAAGCGCAAGCCGGAGCTGTTTGTGCACTTGATGCGCAAGGGCAAGTGGAAGCAAGTGCTGGTGTTCGCCAAGACCCGCAACGGCGTGGACGCGCTGGTGGAAAAACTTCAGGGCCTGGGCATCAACGCCGATGGCATCCACGGCGACAAACCGCAGGCGACTCGTCAGCGCGCGCTGGACCGCTTCAAGCTCAGTGAAGTGCAGATCCTGGTCGCCACCGATGTCGCGGCCCGCGGCCTGGATATCGAAGACCTGCCGTTGGTGGTCAACTTCGATTTGCCGATCGTGGCCGAGGATTACATCCACCGCATCGGTCGCACCGGGCGTGCCGGCTCCACGGGCGAGGCGATTTCCCTGGTGTGCGCCGATGAAGTGAATCTGCTGTCGGCCATCGAGATGTTGACCCGCCAGACGCTCAAGCGTCAGAACGAACCGGACTTCGAGCCAGAGCATCGCGTGCCGGACACCGACGCCAGTGGTCAGGTAATCAAGAAGCCGAAGAAACCGAAGAAGCCAAAAACGTCGGGTGGTGGCGGTAAGCGCAATCTCGGCAAGTGGGTCGATAGCGGGGAGGCTGCGCCAGCGGAGCCTTCGATCAAGCCTGTGCGCAAAGTGCCGGTGTTCAACACTGGGCCGCGTAAGCGTAAGCCTTGATTAGCGGCGGCGTCTGTTAGGCCGCCTTCGTCGGAGCGCCGCCCGGAGCTAGCTCGCTCCCACATTGATCTTCTGTGAACACTGTATTTGTGTACGACACAGACCCATTGTGGGAGCGAGCCTGCTCGCGAAGGGCGCGCCCTGGTCTTCAGCCCTTGCGCTGCAACCACTCCACCATCCCCAATCCCGCCGCACGCCCACTGGCGAAACACGCCGTCAGCAGATAGCCGCCCGTTGGCGCTTCCCAATCGAGCATTTCCCCCGCGCAGAAAACCCCAGGCATTTGCTTGAGCATCAATCGTTCATCCATCGACTCGAACTTCACACCGCCCGCGCTGCTGATGGCTTCGTCCAATGGTCGGGTCTTCACCAGGGTTAGGGGCAACGCCTTGATCGCTTTGGCCAGCAATGCCATGTCGGTAAAAGTTTCGGCAGATGTCAGCTCTCGCAACAACGCCGCTTTCACCCCATCGATGCCCAACTGACTGTGCAAATGTTTAGCCATCGAGCGTGAGCCGCGCGACTTGCTCAGTGCAGCCTGGATTTTATCCACAGGCCGGCCTGGCAGCAGGTCCAGGTGAATGGTTGCCGAGCCGTGCTGGTTGATCGCTTCACGGATCGCTGCCGACAGGGCGTAGATCAGGCTCCCTTCAATCCCGGTCGCAGTGATCACACATTCACCCAGCCTTGGTGCGTCATCATTGAGGCCGATCGCAATGTTTTTCAGCGGCGCACCGGCGAATTTGCTGACCATCAAATCACTCCAGGCCTGCACCTCGAAGCCGCAATTACTTGGCTGCAGCGGCGCGAGTCCTACAGCCTTTTGCTCCAGTGGCAGCATCCACCCGCCGTCCGAACCCAGGCGCGACCAACTGCCGCCACCCAGGGCGAGCAAGGTGGCATCGGCTTGAACGGTTTTTTCGCCATCGGGACAGTCGATGCGCAAACCGCCGCGATCATCCCAGCCGAGCCAGCGGTGGCGGGTGTGGATAACTACGCCGCTGTCGCGCAGGCGTTTGAGCCAGGCACGCAACAGCGGCGCGGCTTTCATGTCGGTGGGGAATACGCGGCCGGAGCTGCCGACGAAGGTGTCGATGCCCAGCCCGTGAATCCACTGGCACAGCGCATCGGCACCGAAGGCGCGCAGCAGCGGCGCAATCTGTGGGGCGCGTTCGGCATAGCGCGAGAGGAAGGCCGGGTAGGCTTCGGAGTGGGTGATGTTCATGCCGCCGACGCCGGCCAGAAGGAATTTTCGCCCCACCGAAGGCATGCCGTCGTACAGGTCGACCTTGATCCCGGCCTGGCTCAACACTTCAGCCGCCATCAGGCCGGCGGGGCCGCCGCCGATGATGGCGACATGGGAAGGGGAGGCGGTCGGGGATTGAGTCATGGGGTGCACTGCGGTTTTGGCCGATAAGCCGGGCATTCTAACAGCCCAGTCCCCGGTGGGAGCGAGCCTGCTCGCGAATGCGTTATGTCAGACGCATCATGGTTGGATGTGCTGCCGCCTTCGCGAGCAGGCTCGCTCCCACAAAGGTTTCGTTGGCGTTATTGAGGCTGGTTAAAAAACAACCACCGCTCCGCAGCCCACACCCCGCATGGTCTGTAGTCCCTTTCACTCAGGTTATCCACAGGCGGTTCCACAGGCATTGTGGGTAAAGCATCCACAACTCAGTGACAGCCTGATGACTGCCAGACCCGCTCGGCGCTGTGATGCAGGATGCCATGGCGGCGGGCGAGGGCCTGGCGGTCCTTGCTGTACCCGCCGCCGATCACGCCGACCACCGGGATATCGCGGCCCAGGCAATGGCGCATGACGGCTTCATCGCGAGCGGCGACGCCTTGGTCTGTCAGCTTCAGGTAACCGAGCGCATCATCCTTATGCACATCGACACCCGCGTCATACAGCACCAGGTCCGGCTGATAGAGGGGCAAGAGGTAGTTGAGCGCATCGTCCACCACTTTCAGGTAATCGGCATCGCCCATGCCGTTGGGAAGCGGGATGTCCCAGTCACTTTCGGCCTTGCGTGTGGGAAAGTTCTTTTCGCAGTGCAGGGAAACGGTCACCGCCTCTGGAGTGTCATGCAGAATACGTGCAGTGCCGTCGCCCTGATGCACGTCGCAGTCGAAGATCAACACCCGATTGACCCGGCCACTCTCCAGCAGGAAACGGCTGATCACCGCCAGGTCGTTGAAGATGCAGAAGCCAGCGGGGTAATCGTAATGCGCATGGTGGGTGCCACCCGCCAGGTGGCAGGCCAGGCCATGTTCCAGCGCCTGCTCCGCCGCCAGCAACGAACCGCCGACCGCGCGCACCGTGCGCCGGGCCAGGGCTTCGCTCCAGGGCAGGCCGAGCCGCCTCTGGTCCTCGCGGGACAAGTCGCCACTCATGTAGCGCTCGATATACGAAGGGTCATGGGCGAGGGCGAGAATGTCCGTTGGGCACAACTGTGGGCGCAGCAGGTCGGCGTCGCGCGTGAGACCGCTGTCCACCAGGTGATCGCGCAGCAGGCGAAACTTGTCCATGGGAAAGCGGTGATCCGCCGGGAACTCGGGACTGTAGTCTTCGTGGTAGATCAGCGGCAGTGGCATGATGATTTCGTTGCGCAATGAGTGAAGGATCCTACCAGCGTTGTAGACTGGCGGCATGGAATTGGGGGGGGAACGATGGAGCCGATACTCGAACTGGCGAGCGCTCGATTGCTATTGCGGCAGTGGCGCGATGAGGATTTGCCGGAGTTTGCCGCGATGTGCGCCGATCCACAGGTCATGCGCTATTTTCCCGCACCCTTGAGTCGATTGGAAAGTGCCTCGTTGATTGGCAGGGTTCGCGAGCACTTTGCCGAGCACGGTTTTGGCTTCTGGGCGCTGGAGCGCAAAGACACCGGCCAGTTCATCGGTTTTACCGGTCTGGGCGTGGTCGGTTTCGACGCGCCTTTCACACCGGCCATTGAAATCGGCTGGCGCCTGGCGCGCGAGCATTGGGGCCTGGGTTATGCCAGCGAAGCGGCATGGACCGCTCTACGCTGCGGGTTTGATCGCCTGGTTCTGAATGAAGTCGTGTCCTTTACCACGGTCGGCAACCTGCCGTCGCAGAAAGTCATGCAGGCGATCGGCATGCAACACGATCCGGCCGATGATTTCGATCATCCCAGGCTTGCCCTCGATCATCCCCTGCGTCACCACGTGCTGTATCGCATCAGCCGCGAACAATGGCTGCAAACCTTGCATGGATAACCTGGCACGGACGTTTACAATGGCCCCTATGTTGGCACGGGCCAGAAAGTGAATCGACCGACGCAGCCAGGACTGCGCGGCATTGCGTTGTGTGAGGAGAGTCTGAATGAGCCAAGTGTTGGATGATTTGGTTGACCTGCTGAGCCTGGAATCGATCGAAGAAAACCTGTTCCGCGGCCGTAGCCAGGACTTGGGTTTTCGTCAGCTGTTCGGCGGCCAGGTGCTCGGTCAGTCGCTGTCGGCAGCTAGTCAGACCGTTGAAGAGGCGCGCCATGTGCATTCGCTGCATGGTTATTTCCTGCGCCCGGGCGATGCCAAGTTACCAGTGGTTTATTCCGTGGACCGCGTGCGCGACGGCGGCAGTTTCAGCACTCGCCGGGTCACGGCGATCCAGAAAGGCCAGCCGATCTTCACCTGCAGCGCCTCGTTCCAGTACGACGAAGAAGGTTTCCAGCACCAGACCCAAATGCCGCAAGTGGTCGGACCGGAAAACCTGCCATCGGAACTGGAACTGACCCAGCAACGCGCTCACCTGATCCCCGAGCACATGCGTGAAAAACTGCTGTGCCCGAAACCGATCGAATTCCGGCCCGTCACCGCGGAAGATCCCTACAACCCGAAAGCCAGCGATCCGATCAAATACGTCTGGTTTCGCGCCGACGGCGCCTTGGCCGACTCTCCGGCATTGCACAAGTATCTGCTGGCCTACGCCTCGGACTTCGGTCTGCTGACCACCTCGATGCTGCCCCACGGCAAATCGGTCTGGCACAAGGACATGCAGGTCGCCAGCCTCGACCACGCATTGTGGTTCCACGCCGACCTGCGCGCCGATGACTGGTTGCTGTATGCGATGGACAGCCCATGGGCCGGCAACTCTCGCGGCTTCTCCCGTGGCAGCGTGTTCAACCGCGCCGGGCAACTGGTGGCCTCGGTCACCCAGGAAGGCCTGATTCGCCATCGCAAGGATTGGGCATGAGCCTGGCCGACGTACGTCATTGGGTGTTCGACATGGACGGCACCCTGACGGTGGCTGTGCATGATTTCGCAGCGATTCGCATCGCGTTGGCGATCCCGCCTGAAGCCGACATCCTGACGCATCTGGCGGCGCTGCCGGCCGATGAAGCCAGCGCCAAACACGCCTGGCTGCTCGAGCACGAGCGCGATCTGGCGCTAGGTTCGAAACCGGCCCCGGGGGCTGTGGAGTTGGTGCGTGAATTGGCCGGGCGCGGTTATCGCCTGGGCATTCTCACGCGCAATGCCCGTGAACTTGCGCATGTCACGCTGGAGGCTATCGGCCTGGCCGACTGCTTTGCGGTAGAAGATGTGTTGGGTCGCGATGAGGCGCCACCGAAGCCGCACCCAGGAGGATTGCTGAAACTGGCCGAAGCCTGGAAGGTGTCGGCCAGCGATATGGTGATGGTCGGTGATTACCGTTTCGACCTTGATTGCGGTCGTGCGGCGGGAGCGCGGACGGTGTTGGTCAACCTGCCGGATAATCCGTGGCCGGAGTTGACCGATTGGCATGCGAGCGATTGTGTCGAGTTGCGGCAGATGCTGTCGGTGTGATTTTTAAGGGGCAAAGATCGCAGCCTGCGGCAGCTCCTACGGAAACAACGCCTGCTGCCCCTGCGGTGAAGTAAACATCCCATCTCCGTTATGCCCGACCCCGGGCACTTCAATCAGTTGCTGCTGCAACCCTTGCGGTTGCAGCCGCTTCAGGTAAGCGAAGTAGTAGCGCCCCCGGGCCAATCGATACGGCCCCTGGGCCTTAGCCTCGCAGGATTTATCCAGCGCCGGGTGGTTCGGGTCGACGTCCTGCTGCCCCAGCAGATAAACGATGTTGCGCTTGAGGTACTTTTCCTGCAGCAGCGCGGCAGTTTGTCCTTCTGCGTAGGCAGGTAGATCTGTCAGACCGTATTTCCAGCGGTTGAATTGCGGGCAACCCGCATGACTGAAGGCCACTGGCCGACGCTCATCGAAATAGGTGTAGGAAGAGGGGTTAGCGATCACATAGCGCACCTGCACGCCGGCAGTTTCCAGGGCGGGCTGGTCGTGGCCCAGCAAGGCGTAGCGCTGAACCACTTGAGCGCCAGCCGAATGACCGGCAATGACGATTTGCTTCAAGTCCGGAAATTGCTGGCGATCACCCAGGCGGGCAATGATTTCGTCCAGCGCTTCGTAGGAACTCAGGCGAAAAGGGGCTGTGGATTCACCGCCCGCCATCCACTCATTGCCTTGCCAGCGCAAGACGGTGTCCGCTACCGGGTGCTGTGCAACGTCGTCTTCATTAAGAAATTGCGGCGCGATCACCAGGGTCGTAGCGCTTTGCCCGGCCAGTTCGGCCGCGCGTTCGGCGCTCTGGAGGTAGGTCTGCGCATTGCGCAAGCGCCCATGGACGATGATCAATACCCGCTCGATTTTTGGCGGCGCCGGGCTGATGCCCACCGCTATTTCACCGGACTTTAACAACAGGCGCCCGGGGCTGATTTCCTTGACCCCATGCTCCGCAGCCTGGGATGTTGTGCAGGTAAACAGTAAGACTAACCACCACTTTTTCATTTACAGATTTTTCGCAGCAAAGGTATCGCACTGGCCAACCTGGCCCTGGGCGAATCCGGTTTTGAACCAGCGCACCCGTTGCGCTGACGTACCATGGGTAAACGAGTCCGGCACCACACGGCCCTGACCTTGTTGCTGCAAACGATCGTCGCCGATGGCGTTCGCAGCGTTTAACGCTTCTTCAATATCGCCCGGCTCCAACCAGTTCAGGCGCTTCTGCGCGTTGTTGGCCCAGACTCCGGCCAGGCAATCGGCTTGCAGTTCCTGGCGCACCAGCAACCCACCATCGCCTTCCATCTGCCGGCCTTGCTGGCGGGCAGCCTGAATCTTTGCCGAAACACCGAGCAAGGTTTGTACGTGGTGACCGACTTCGTGAGCGATCACATAGGCCTGGGCGAAATCGCCCGCGGCAGCGAAGCGCTGCGACATTTCCTGGAAGAAGGCCATGTCCAGATAAACCTTCTGGTCTGCGGGGCAATAGAAGGGACCGGTCGCCGATGTCGCCAGTCCGCAGGCCGAATTGACCCGATTGCTGAACAACACCAGGGTCGGATCCTTATATTGCCGGTCCGCCTGCTGGAAAATCTGGCGCCAGGTGTCTTCGGTATCACCGAGAATCGAGCGGACGAACTCGGCCCCTTCATCAGTGGCCGGTGGCGCCTTGCGCGTCTGCGACGTGGTGGGCGCCGATTGTTCGCTCATCTGCCCGGTCAGTTGTCCGAGAATCTGCATGGGATCCTGGCCGGTGATCCAGCCGATGCCCACGATCAGCAGGATCGCCGTCAGGCTCAGGCCCTTGCCGCCACCAAAACGCATCCCGCCGCCACCGCCGCCGACATCATCGCCACGGGCATCGACCACGTTGTCGCTGCGTCGGCCTTTTTTCCATAGCATGTGGGAATCCTCTGATGTTGCGGGTAAAGAACCGTGGGATGAGTGTTGCTGCTCAGTTGGAGCGGCGCCAGTCCGGTCGTCAGACAGCCATGAGCGGCAGCGGTTCTATCCAGGCCGCGACATTAGAGGCTTCATTGACGGGCGGGTATCACAGCACCTCGGCAGCGAAGGTGTCACAGGCCTCCGGCAGGCCTGTGGCGAAACCGGTCTTGAACCAATTCACGCGCTGCAGAGAAGTGCCGTGGCTGAAGGTCTCTGGGCGAATCTGGGCATTGCGCGCTGCCTGCAACTGGTCGTCTCCGAACATTGCCGCCGCATGCAGTGCAGCTTCAATATCCCCCGGCTCCAGCCAGTCCAGGCGCTGTTGCGCATGGTGCGCCCAGACACCGGCCAGGCAATCGGCCTGCAACTCCGCACGCACTTCCAGCCCGCCATCGCCACTGACGGGTTGTTGCTCGAGCAAGGCTTTTTCGAACGGTTCGGAAAGGCCCAGCTCAAGCTGCACGTGATGCCCGATTTCGTGAGCGATGATGTAGGCGCGCGCGAAGTCACCGACCACTGAAAACTGCTGCTCAAGCGTGCGGAAAAATTCGAGGTCGAGATACACCTGCCGATTGCCCGGGCAATAGAACGGGCCACTGCCGGAGCTGGCGAAACCACAGCCCGAGACCACACCATTGTTGAACAGTGTCAGGGTGGGATGTGGATATTGCCGGCCCATTTGCGCGAACAGTTGGTTCCAGGTGTCTTCGGTATCGCCCAGCACCGACTGGACAAACGTTAACTGCAGATCTACTTCAGGCTCGATCGATGGTTGAGGGAGGGGGCGATCCGGGGTGTACGAAGGTTCGAGCTTGGTAGCGTCTGCTGGCGTGTCCAGTGTCGAATAGAGCCCGGCGCTGGCCAGGGCGACGGCGGCCAGCCCAGCGGCCAATGTTGTCCCTGTAAGCGTGCGGGCATCCTTGCCCTTGCGTATGTCGTTCACGTTTTTGCTGCGTCTTGCCTTGTTCCATAGCATGTTGACGGTCTCTCATAGATTGATGGGGCGTATAGCGCCGGGTCTATGAATAACCGCACTGGCAAAGGCGTGTGGGTGAAATGTGTAAGGTTTGGTGAGGCCACAGTCATTGCGGCAGGTGTCGCACAATGAAAGTGGCTTTTTCGCGGTTATCGATCGAACGCGTCCCACACCGGTGCAAAGTCCGGACTGACCAGACGCTCGCGCTTGGACAGGCCGGCGATCAGCGCACGGTCCTGATCATCCAGGTTGACGGCAAGCGCTGCCAGGTTGGCCAATTGGTTGGCCTCGCTACTGGCCTTGGGGATAGCTGCCACGTTCGGTTGATCCAGCAGCCATTTGAGTGCGATCTGGGTCGGCGATACCCCGTGTTTGGCGGCGATCTGCTGGATAACCGGAACATCCGTCACCCTGTTGCGTGCCAGCGGCGAATAAGCCGTCAGTGCCAGATCGTGTTGACGGGCGTAGTCCAGCAGTGCGTTTTGCCCAAGCAGCACGTGGTACTCGACCTGAATGGCGGACAACGGCGCGGCGAGTTCCTCGACGACGGTGCGCAGCAGGGGGAGCGGAAAATTCGCCACGCCAATATTGCGCGCCAGCCCTTGCTCCTTGAATGACACCAGGGTTTCGATCGTACGCGGCAAGTCCCAATCGGTGCTGGGCCAATGGATCATGAAAAGGTCGATGTAGTCGCTGTGCAAGGCCTTGAGGCTGCGGTCCATGGAATGGCGCATGGCGTCGGGTTGTAACTGGTCCCACCAGACCTTACTGGTGACGTGGATTTGTTCTCGGGGTGTCGGACTGTTCAGCAGCGCCTGACCGACAGCGTCCTCATTGTTGTAGGCAGCAGCGGTATCGATGTGTCGATAACCCAGCGCCAGGGCCTGTTCCACTGCTCGCGTGCACGCTTCACCGAGCATCGGCCAGGTGCCGAGGCCGAGCTTGGGCATGTTCAAACCCTGTGCGTTAACGATGTGCTGCATGGTCGATCTCCTTTTCATAAGCAGTGACGCCGGCGATATGACGCGCGGCGATGTAGCCGAACGTCAGCGCCGGCCCCAGGTTGATGCCGCCAGCAGGGTAGTGGCCGCCCATGATGCTGGCCATGTCGCCTCCCGCCGCGTAAAGGCCGGTGATGACCTGGCCCGAGTCGTCGAGGACCTGGGCGTGTTGATTGACCTTGAGCCCGGCAAAGGTGCCGAAACAACCCGGTTCGACTTTCACCGCATAGAACGGTCCTTGCTCGATCGGCGCAACGCAAGGGTTGGGCTGCTGCAGCGCATCACCCTGTTTGCGGTTATAGGGCGTTGAGCCGCGTCCGAACTGCGGGTCCTGGCCGTTGCGCGCGTGGCGGTTGTAGTCCGACACGGTGGTGCGCAAGCCGACCGGGTCGATGCCGCAAGCCTGTGCCAATTCCTCCAGTGTCTTGCCGGTTTTCAGATAACCACTGCGGATAAAGGATGACAGCGGCACCGGAAACGGCCGGGAAATACCCAGGCCATAACGTCGTTGAAAGCCATGGCTGCAGATCAGCCAGGAGGCCACTTCTTCGCCGGGCGGGGCGCTGGCGACCATGGCTGTCACATAGTCGTAGTAGCCGTTGGCTTCGTTGACGAAGCGTTGACCGTTGCTCAGCACACCGATGATTCCAGGCTTGCCGCGCTCGATGATGTGCGGGAAGTGGCCGATACTGCCATCACGGTATGGCACTCGTGAAACCGGAGCCCAGGCCACCGGCGATGCCTGGTTGGTATCGACTTTGGCGCCGGCGCTCTCGCCCAGCCGCAGGCCATCGCCAGACACGCCGAGGGGCGGCAGTGCCAAGTGTTCGTGTCCGGTTGGTGTACGGGGGAAGAGGGACTTGCGCCGTTCGACGTCATTGGCAAAACCGCCGGCCGCGAGCACCACCGCCCTGCTTGCGTTGATACGGATCGAACCCTTTGCATTGCGAACCACCGCGCCTTGTACCCTATCGTTGGTGCGCAACAACTCAGTAACGGGGGCTGATTCCCACAGCAACACGCCAAGATCGTCGGCGGATTTGGCCAGGCGCGCTACAAGCGCCACGCCGTTGACCAGTTGCATCGCCCGGCCATGCACGACAAGGTCGAGCAGATGGCGAGTGAAACGTCGGGTAACGTGCCAGGCCGCCGGCAACGAACGGGTCAGGTTGAGAAACGCGGCAAGGTCTGCGCCCGCCATGATCGGCATGCCCATGAAGGAAGTTTCGCGCATGGTTTTGCGCAGGCGCTTGAGCAGCTTGCCGACGTTGCGCGCGTCATAAGGCGCGGCGATCACCGAACGCCCACCGGTACCGGCGCCCGGCGTGTCGCCGTGAATGTCGGCAATCGCGTTGCCATCGGCGAATTGCAGCGAGGTGTGCTGTTCGAAGAACGTGACCATGCGCGGAGCGGCTTCAAGGAAGGCGTCGATCATTGCCGGGTCATAGCGATCACCCAGTTCGTGTTTCAAGTAAGTGCGCGGTTGTTCAACGTCTTCGACGATGCCGGCCCGTCGGGCCAGGGGATTGCACGGTACCCACGCCCAGCCACCGGACCAGGCGGTGGCGCCGCCAAAAAACGGGTCCTTTTCCACCACTATCACTTTCAGGCCATGCCAAGCGGCCGTCACGGCTGTTGCCAGGCCCGCCGCACCGGAGCCGACAATCAGCACATCGCAATCGATGTCGGGGGAGCAGTACGGTTGGGCAGGCATGGTTTGAAACTCCGCTGTGGTTTATTTTGGAATTGAATTCCAGAAAATATATGAGGCAGAAAGAG
Organism: Pseudomonas sp. G5(2012); assembly: GCF_000408945.1. Taxonomy (NCBI): domain Bacteria; kingdom Pseudomonadati; phylum Pseudomonadota; class Gammaproteobacteria; order Pseudomonadales; family Pseudomonadaceae; genus Pseudomonas; species Pseudomonas sp. G5(2012). The sequence goes on along the minus strand of NZ_APIO01000059.1, from coordinate 143,626 downwards.
GGGCGGCAAGACTGAACTGTATAAAACGGGCGGTTATCGCACGGGCAGTTCCAGATTTCGCATTCCTCAGGTTCTCTTCTAGAATCGAACAAATTTTGCGTGGACATCCCCATGGCTGGCAGTCAGATCGAACGTGTTTTCAGTGTGCTGGAAAGCCTCACCAGCGACCCTCGTGGCCTGCCGATGCAGGTGCTGGCGGAGCAGTTGGACATCCCCAAGAGTGCTACCCACCGCTTGCTTGCCGAGCTGATCCGGCTCGGCTACGTGCGGCAGAATCCAGAAAATTTGCGCTACCACTTGTCGACCCGGTTGGTGGCGATGGGTTTCCGCTATCTGTCGAGCAGCGGCGCCGATATCGTGCAACCGGTGCTCGACCGGTTGGCTCAGGAAACCGGCGAACTGGTGCGTCTGGGAGTGATCGAAGGCGAGCGCCAGACCTGGATCGCCAAGTCCCAGGGGGCTCGTTCCGGCCTGCGTTATGACCCCGATATGGGCCGGGATGCGCCGCTGTTCTATACCGCTTCCGGCCATGCCTGGCTGGCGTGCATGAGCGATGCCGAAGCGTTGTCGCTGGTGGAGCGCCAGGCAGCGGCCCCGCCGCTGGAGCTAGGCCCGAATGCCCCAAGGTCCAACATTGAATTGCTTGAACGCTTGCGTCTGGCACGGGAGCAGGGCTACGCCTGTGTCGAGGAAAGTTCTGCGGTAGGTACCTCGGCGATTGCCGCGGTGGTGCGTCATCCCGGTGATGGCCGGGTGATCGGCGTGCTCAGCATCGCCGGGCCGAGTGCGCGGATGCCGGGGGCGCGGCTGCATGAATTGGCACCGTTGTTGTTAGCGTTTACCGAGGAGTTGTCGGCCGCGAGTCTGGCCTCAGAACTATTTAGCTAAAGCCTCTACAAAACCCCTGTGGGAGCGGGCTTGCTCGCGAACGACGGAGCGTAAGTCAATATTTAAGCTGTATGACACACCGCATTCGCGAGCAAGCCCGCTCTCACATTTGATCTGTGTTGAGCTTTTTAAAGCTGTGCGCTGTTCGAACACTTTCAATGTGCGCGTGTGTAAGAATCTGGAACTCGATTCTAAATTGTTGATGTCGAACCTTTCAACAACAATCACAAGAGGACCGCACCTTGAGTTCACCATTGCGAATAGCCCTTATCGGCACTGGCAATATGGGCCAACAGCATTACCAGCAGCTGAAAACCCTCAATGAAGCGACTTTGTGCGCAGTGGCCGACCCCGGTCCGCACGCATCGGGTCTCGCGAAGGAATGGGGGGTGGAGTATTTCGCCGATCATCTTCAGATGCTGGAGCAGGCGAAGCCTGCGGCCGTCATTATCGCCAACCCGAACGTGCTGCACGTCAACACCGCACTCGATTGCCTGGCTGCCGGCGTACCGGTGTTGCTGGAAAAGCCGGTGGGCGTGCACCTGGATGAGGCCCGTGAGCTGGTGACTGCCTCTAAATCGAGCGGTGTTGCGGTGTTGGTCGGTCATCATCGACGCCACAATCCGTTGATCGTCCGCGCCCATGAACTTGTCCACAGCGGCGCGTTGGGCCGATTGAGCACCGTCACCGCTCTCTGGCAATTGCGCAAGCCCGATAGCTATTTCGAAACGGCCTGGCGCCGTGAACCCGGTGCGGGCATGTTGTTGACCAACCTGATCCACGACCTGGATCTGCTCAGGCATCTGTGTGGTGAAGTTCGCCAGGTGCAGGCCATCACCAGTAATTCCGTTCGGGGGTTTGCCAATGAGGATTGCGCGGCGGTGCTGTTGCAATTCGACAACGGTGCGCTGGGCAGCCTGACCGGGTCCGATGCGGTGGCGGCACCCTGGAGCTGGGAGCTGGGCTCGGGGGAGAACCCGGTGTATCCACGCCAGGCCGATCAACCGTGCTATTTGCTGGCGGGAACCGCTGGGGCGCTGAGCATCCCGCAGCTCAAGCATTGGCACTACACGCAAGCGGACGGTGGATGGCATCAACCCCTGGTCTCGACTGACGAGCCTTTCAGTGTCGATCAAGCGCTGCGCTTGCAGTTGCAACACTTCGTGCGCGTTGCACGTGGGGAGGTCGAACCGCTGGTGAGTGCCGCCGATGCAGCCCGCACCCTGGCGCTGGTCGAGGCGATTCGCCAAGCCGCTGAAACCGGGCGCGCCTGCGCACCGGCCTTGATCGAGGATTGACCATGAGTGAACGAATCTTTTCCCTGGCCAGTCTGACTGTGCTGGAGTTGTCACCACCGGACATGGTCGAAGTCGCGGCACGGGCCGGTTACAGTCATGTCGGCTTACGCCTGGTGCCAGCGACGCCAGAGGAACACCATTTCGCGTTGGTGGCCGATGAAGAGCTGCGGCGCCAGACCCTGGCACGTCTGCGCGATACCGGCATTCGTGTCCTGGATGTCGAGATCCTGCGGCTGAAACCGGACACCGTTGTTGCCGATTTCGAGCGGGTGCTGGCAGTGGGTGCCGAATTCGGTGCCAGTGAATTGCTGGTGGCGGGTAACGATCCTGACGAGCAACGAATGACAGAGAATTTTGCCCGGCTGTGTGATCTGGCGGCGCCTTACGGGTTGCATCCGCACCTGGAGTTCATGCCCTGGACCGACGCGCGCGATTTGCAGCAAGCCGTGCGCATCGTGGAAAAGGCTGAGCGCGAAAACGCGGCGGTGCTGGTCGACGCCTTTCACTTCGATCGCTCTGGATCGCGGCTGGAAGATCTGGCCAGGGTTGCCCCCTCGCGGTTACGGTATGCGCAGTTGTGTGACGTGGCGGGTCCCAGGCCGCAAGACATGGCAGAGATCTTGCGGCAGGCGCGTAATGAACGGCGTTTTCCCGGCGACGGCGATTGTGATCTGCCGGGGCTGTTGCGGTGTTTGCCGGCTAACATTCCATTGAGCCTGGAGATTCCCACCGTGCGACTGCTTGAGCAGGGCGTGAGCGGATTGGAACGAGCGCAAATGGCGTTGGATAAAACCCGCGAATTGTTGGCGCGGCTGTAAGCGGTGCTGCGCACCTATCGTCGGAGTGCCGCCCAGGCCAAGCCACGCTCCCACAGATTCTTTGCTGATTCCTGGGGGCGTGGCTTGCCTGTGAGGCTTTGACTTTTGATGTACACAAAGGAACCCCAATGACCGTCAGCACCCCGCTTTCCGGCGTCAACAAACCCTTCAAAGGGATCCTGCTGATCGTTGTCGCAACCTTCCTGTTTTCCAGCCATGACGCCATATCGAAGTACCTTTCCGGGTTCTATCCGATTGTCATGGTGGTCTGGGCGCGTTATGTGGTGCATACCTTGCTGATGGCGGGGATATTCCTGCCGCAATCCGGGCTGCGCGTGCTGCGTACCAAGCGGCCGCTGCTGCAACTGGTTCGGGCGTTATGTCTGCTGGGCACCAGCCTGTTTTTCACCACGGGGTTGATGTACATCCCGCTGGCCGAGGCAACCTCGGTCAACTTCCTGGCGCCGGTGCTGGTCACGGCATTGTCGGTGCCGTTGCTGGGGGAGAAGGTCACCCGAGGCCAATGGCTGGCGGTGATTTGCGGGTTTATCGGGGTGCTGGTCATCGTCCATCCCGGTGGTGATTTGTTCACCCCGGCGGTGCTGCTGCCATTGTGCTCGGCGCTGTTTTTCTGCTTCTACCAACTGCTGACCCGCAAGCTCAGTGAGATCGACAGCCCGACCACCAGCAACTTTTTTGCCGGGCTGTGCAACACCTTGGTCATGAGTGCACTGGTGCCGTTCTTCTGGCAGGTGCCGACCTTGCTGCACGGCGCAATGATGCTGGCGCTGGGTGCCTGCGGCATGACCGCGCACCTGTTCTTGACCCAGGCCTTCCGCCATGCGGCGCCGGCCTTGCTGGCACCCTTCAGCTATTGCCAGATCGTGTTTGCCGGCCTGCTGGGCTGGCTGCTGTTTTCCCACACGCCGACCCTGACCACCATCGTCGGGATCGCCATAATTTGCTGCAGTGGCCTGGCGGCGGCATGGCAACAAAGCCGCCGTTGAGGTCACTCAGAACCTGAAGCGCAGCACCAGGTTCTGCAGGCCTGCAGCCAATTGCGACAGTTGTTGGCTGGTGGCGCTCGTGCGGGTCGAAGCATCGGCACTTTGCAGTGACAGGTCGCGGATGTTCAGCAGATTCCTGTCCACTTCGCGGGCCACGGCGGATTGCTCTTGCGATGCGCTTGCGATCACCAGGTTGCGCTCGTGGATCTGCTCCATGGCCCGGGTGATTTGCGCCAGCGCGAGGCCAGCTTCTTCGGCAATCGACAGGGTGGCGGCGACGCGCTGACTGTTGCCATGCATCGACTGCACCACACTCTCGGTATCGCCCTGGACCCGGCCGATCATCTGTTCGATTTCCCGGGTCGATTGCTGGGTGCGATGGGCCAGTGCGCGCACTTCATCGGCGACCACCGCAAAACCACGCCCGGCTTCCCCGGCCCGTGCCGCCTCGATCGCGGCATTGAGCGCCAGCAGGTTGGTCTGTTCGGCGATGGCGCGAATCACGTCGAGCACCTTGCCGATTTCCCGGGATTGCTCGGCCAGGGTTTGTACCTGTTGCAGGGCGATGCCGGCATCGGCGCTCATGGCCTGAATCGAGTCCAGTGTCTCGATGACCCGCACCTGGCCCTGGCTGGCCTGCTGTGTCGACTGACGCGTGCTGTCAGACGTCGACACGGCATTGCGTGCGACTTCTTCCACCGCGACCGTCATCTCATTGACCGCGGTGGCGGCTTGTTCGATTTCGTTGTGTTGCTGCTGCAGTCGCCCGGAATCCTCGTGGGTGCTCTGCTGCATTTGCTCGGCGGCTGCATTCAACTGGTTCGACGCGGTGCTGATTTGCTGCAGGGTTTCGCGCAGGCTGGTCTGCATGATCGACAGGGCGGTGAGCAGGCGCGCGGTTTCATCGCCACCCTGGCTGTGTATCGGTGTGCCGAGATCGCCGGCCGCCACTTGCTCGGCCACTGCCACCGCCTGGCGGATGGGCACCACGATACTGCGGATCAGCAGCCAGGCGAGCATAACGGTCAGCAGCGACACGCCCAGCAAGGCCCCGATCACCGTGATTTTCACCTGGCCATAGAGCGTGTCGGCTTGCGCGGCGGACTGACTGACTTCGTCGGCGGTAAGCGCGACCAGTTCGGCGAACTGGTCGCCGCTGCGAGTCGAGTAGTCCTGGATTTCGCCATTGAGCAGTGCGGTCATTTCGTCGAGGCGGTTTGCCTGCGACAGGCGTTCGTATTGCGCCAGCGCCTCGCGGTAGCGGGTGACCGTCGCCACGAAATTTTCGTACGGCACCCGGTTGTAGTCGCCTACGAGCGGGGTGAACTTTTCCAGTGCCTGGGCAAGCCAGCCCTGCACTTGATGCAGGCGCGTGACGGTCGCGTCGAGCACCTTGGGCTCGCGATTGAGCGCCATGCGCAGGCTGAGTACGCGAATGCTCAGGACGTAGTCGCGAATTTCACCCAGATAACGGGTGCTGGGCAGGGAGACGTTCTCGGTGTGCTGGCCGGTGGCGCGTACTTCGGCGACCTGCTTGAGAGCGAACAAACCTTGCAACAGGACCAGCAAGGCGATGAGGCCGAAGCTGATCATGGCGCGCTTGGCGATGCTCAAGTGACCTGGCGACATGGTTTCACCTCCTTGGCGATGAACGAACATTCACGGATTCATAAAAAACAGGCACAAAAAAAGCGCAGGCCCGAATCCGGGCCTGCGCCGAGGGAACATCAGTCTTCTACTTTCGGGATCTTGCGCGGTGCCATGAAGTACATCCAGGTCAGCGCGATGAAGTACATCGCCGGGATCAGGGTGAACAACACGGTGTAGTTGTTGTTGGTGATGGTCAGGATGTGGCCGACCAACTGGGTCATGAACATCCCGCCAATCGCCGCACACATGCCGCCGAAGCCGAACACGGTACTCATCATGTGCTTGGGCGTGTAGTCCATCACCAGGCTCCAGATGTTCGCGGTCCAGGCCTGGTGCGCACCGATGGCCAAGGAGATCGCGGCTACCGCCACCCAAAGATTGCTGGAGCCGGCGGCCATGATCACGCCGATGATGCAGCAGGCGAACAGGAACATGGACATCAGGCGCGCCTTGATCGGGTTGACGCCGCGACCGATCAGGAACGAGGACAGGATCCCGCCGCCGACACTGCCGAAGTCGGCGGTGAGGTAGATGATGATCAGCGGAATGCCCATCTGGGTCACGTTGATGCCCAGGTTGTATTGCTGATTGAGGAACGGTGGCAGCCAGTACAGGTAGAACCAGAACACCGGCGCCGTGATCGAGTAGGCGAGGGCGAAGGCCCAGGTGCCGCGCATGCGCAGGATTTTCGAGAAGGGGACGCGGGCTTGTTCCGGCTCCACTTCGTTCTGGATGTAGTCCAGTTCCGATTGTTTGACGCGTGGGTGATCTTCCGGGTTGAAGTACTTCAGGCCCCAGAACAGCAGCCAGATCCCGCCCAGTGCCGACATGCACAGGAACGCAGCCTGCCAGCCCCATACATGGAGGATCAGCGGCAGCAGCATCGGAGTGAACATTGCACCGACGTTGGTACCGGCGTTGAAAATGCCGGTGGCCACGGCGCGCTCGCCAGCCGGGAACCACAGGCGCGTGGTTTTCACACAGGCCGGGTAGTTAGCGGCTTCAGTCAGGCCGAGAATGAAGCGGCAGACCATGAAGCCGACCGCCGAAGTGGCCAGGCCGTGAGCGCCGGTCGCCAGGCTCCAGAGCAGCACGGCGCAGAAGAACACGCGCTTGACGCCAACCCGGTCGATCAAGCGGCCTTGCAGCACGAAACCGATGGCATAGCCGACCTGGAACCAGAAGTTGATGTTGGCGTAGTCCATCGCCGTCCAGCTCATTTCCTTGGCCAGGATGGGCTGCATGACGCCGAGGGCGGCGCGGTCGATGTAGTTCAGGGTAGTGGCGAAAAACACCAGCGCCAGCATGCCCCAACGGGTTTTGCCGACAGCCATGGCGCCGCGGATTTTGTCGCCGATGCCGCCAGAGGCAGCGCTCATGGCCGGAGCCATGCGTGAGCTAGGTGCAGGATTCATATGTGCCATCCGTTCAATGACTGACAAGCAAGGCTCGTCGGGACTTCAAGGGCGCGTGATCAATCGATGGCGATGGGCGCAGGACTGATCGGCTGGTTTCGTCGGCTGACGGTTTATTCAGCGAGCGGCACGGGAGTGCCGGCGGTGCGCAAGGTTCGGATGGACGCCAGGCAGGGCGTAATGACGGTGGTTCGAGTGAACGAGGCGTTGAATGAGCGCATGAGCATATACCCGGTTTTTGAAATTTTTATGTGGTGTTCAGGGTCGTTGGTAACTGAGGCCGTCGGTGGTTGACCGGACTCAATGTGGTGTTGATGTTGCGCATTGAGCAAAAAATCGTCAATTCGCTAAAGCCCATTCTGTTCGATAATCGCACGCAAAACTAACTGGGTAGTACACTTTAAATTGCTGTGAGAGATCTCGCAGCCAATAATTCACTCAAAGCTAAACGCGATCTCCGTAGGAGCTGCCGAAGGCTGCGATCTTTTGATCTTAATAAGCCAAGTCAAAAGATCGCAGCCTCCGGCAGCTCCTACACAGAGCCAAGCGTGCGATGCCCCTAACAAGATTGCCTCCACCACCGGGAGTCGAAAAAATGCAGCGTTCCATTGCCACCGTGTCCTTGAGCGGTACCCTGCCGGAAAAACTCGAAGCCATTGCCGCCGCCGGTTTCGATGGCGTCGAGATCTTCGAGAACGACCTTCTCTACTACGACGGCAGCCCGCGGGAAATTAAACAGATGTGTGCCGATCTCGGGATCGCCATCACCCTGTTTCAACCGTTTCGGGACTTCGAAGGCTGCCGCCGTGATCGCTTGTCACGCAATCTGGAGCGGGCCGAGCGCAAGTTCGACCTGATGCAGGAGCTGGGCACCGACCTGGTGTTGGTGTGCAGCAACGCCTCGGCCGATTCCATCGGTGATGAGCAGGTTTTAGTCGATGATTTGCGCCTGCTGGCTGAACACGCTGGCGCGCGTGGTCTGCGCATCGGTTACGAAGCGCTGGCTTGGGGGCGTCACGTAAACACCTACCAGCAAGTCTGGAACATCGTCCGTCAGGCCGATCACCCGAGCCTCGGCGTGTTGCTCGACAGTTTCCATACGCTGTCGCTCAAGGGCGATCCGAGCGCTATCGCCGAGATTCCCGGCGACAAGATTTTCTTCGTGCAAATGGCCGATGCACCGATCCTGGCCATGGATGTGCTTGAGTGGAGCCGGCATTTCCGTTGCTTCCCGGGCCAGGGCGAATTCGATTTGCCTGGTTTCCTCGCGCCGATCATCAAGAGTGGCTACACCGGGCCATTGTCGCTGGAGATCTTCAACGACGGTTTCCGCGCCGCACCGCCACGGGCCAACGCTGCTGACGGCTTGCGCTCGTTGCTGTACCTGGAAGAGAAAACCCGCGAGCGCCTGGCCCAGGAGGCCAAGCCTGCCGGCAACCCCGAGATCCTGTTCGAGACACCGAAGGCCAGCGAATACAACGGCATCGAGTTTCTCGAATTCGCCGTGGACGAAAGCCTCGGCGCCAAGCTCTCCCATTGGCTGGAGCGGCTGGGTTTCGTCAAGGCCGGGCAGCATCGCTCCAAGAGCGTCAGCCTGCTGCGCCAGGGCGATATCAACCTGATCCTCAACTCGGAACCTTACTCGTTCGGCCACAGTTTCTTCGAGGCGCACGGACCATCGCTGTGCGCCACTGCCGTGCGAGTCAAGGACAGTGCCAGCGCGCTGGCCCGGGCGGTGGCCTACAAAGGCCAGCCGTATCGCGGACTGGTCGGCCCCAATGAACTGGAACTGGCCGCCGTGCGCGCGCCGGATGGCAGCCTGATTTACCTCGTCGATCAAGACGCCGATGTCTATGGGACCGACTTCAACCTGCAGCCGGCTGCGGTGAGCAGCGGCGGCCTCAAGCGCATCGACCACATGGCCATGGCGCTGCCCGCCGACAGCCTCGACAGTTGGGTGCTGTTCTACAAGAGCCTGCTGGATTTCGAGGCTGACGACGAAGTGGTGCTGCCCGATCCCTATGGTCTGGTGAAGAGCCGCGCGCTGCGCAGTCGCGACAGTTCGATCCGTCTGCCGCTGAATATTTCCGAAAACCGCAACACCGCCATTTCACACGCGTTGTCGAGTTATCGCGGCTCCGGCGTGCACCACATCGCGTTTGATTGCGACGACATCTTTACCGAAGTCAGTCGGGCGAAAGCGGCAGGCGTGCCGCTGTTGGATATTCCGCTCAACTATTACGATGACCTGGCGGCACGCTTCGATTTCGATGACGAATTCCTTAGCGAGCTGGCCTATTACAACGTGCTGTACGACCGTGATGCCCAGGGCGGTGAACTGTTCCACGTGTACACCGAGCCGTTCGAGGGGCGGTTTTTCTTCGAGATCATTCAGCGCAAGAACGGTTATGCCGGTTACGGTGCGGCCAACGTGGCGGTACGCTTGGCGGCCATGGCCAAATCCCGCAGCGGTGCCGTGCGTCAGGCAAAGTTGTAGGAAAATCGTAACTACGCCGACAAACCGCTGCCGCACGGCTTCCTTCACTGTGCGGCGCGGCTCATAATCGCCAGCCTGTGCAGTGATGGCCGTGAGCCCGCAATGACAATAACTTCAGAACTCTCCGCAGCAACTGATCAACCGATTGCCGAGCCGCGCAAGAGTCGCAAGAACAACCCGGAGAAAACCCGGGAGAACATTTTGCAAGAAGCGATAGTCGAGTTCGTTCAGCAAGGGCTGTCCGGGGCTCGCGTCGATGCCATCGCTGAGCGCATCCACACGTCAAAGCGCATGATCTATTACTACTTCGGCAGTAAGGAGCAGCTCTACGTCGAGGTGCTGGAGAAACTCTACGGCGATATCCGCAGCACCGAAAATCGCCTGCACCTGGCGGAGTTGGCGCCGGTGGAGGCGATTCGGCGTCTGGTGGAGTTCACCTTCGATCACCATGATCGCAATGTCGATTTCGTGCGTATCGTCAGCATCGAGAACATTCACAACGCCGAATTCGTGAAACGCTCCGATGCGATCAAGGCGATGAACAACACCATCCTCGATTCACTGGGCGAGATCCTGCGTCGCGGTGCCGAACAGGGGCTGTTCCGCACCGGCCTCGACCCGCTGGACGTGCATTTGCTGATCAGTTCGTTCTGCTTCTATCGCGTGTCGAACCGCCATACCTTCGGCGAGATCTTCCAGATCGACTTGCCGGACGAAAGCATCAAGCAGCGTCATCGGGAGATGATTTGCGAGTCCGTTCTGAGATACCTGCAGGCGTAATTAAGCTGGGTGAATCTCCTTTATAGGAGCCGGCTTGCTGGCGATAGCGTCTGTATGATCGCCATCGCCAGCAAGCTGGCTCCTATAAATTGCATAAGCCATTCATGCTCTGAAAATGCTCCAGCATCCGCTGCGCATCCGGCACCACGCCGCTGAACAATTCGAACGCCTTCACCGCCTGGAACACGGCCATGTTCCCGCCATCGAGCGTACGGCAACCCAGTGCGCATGCATTGCGCAGCAGTTCGGTTTCCAGTGGGAAGTAAACAATCTCCGCCACCCACAATTGAGCTCGAAGCAACTCGACCGGCACCGGCATGCCTGGCAGTTTTTTCATGCCCATGGGGGTGGTATTGACCAGGCCATCAGCCTCGGCCAGGGTTAGTGCCAAATCATGGCCGGCCACTGCGCGGTTACTGCCGAAATGCTGGTTGAGATTGTCAGCCAGGCTCTGCGCGCGACTGATTTCCACATCGAAAATACTCAATTGTCGTACGCCTTCGCTCAGCAACGCGTGAGCCACGGCCGCGCCAGCGCCACCGGCGCCCATTTGTACGACGCGCTCAACGGCAACGCCCTGCAAACCACGGCGAAAACCTTCGGCAAACCCCAGGCAATCGGTGTTGTGGCCGATGCGCTTGCCGTCCTTCAGCACCACGGTGTTCACCGCGCCAATGCCCCGGGCTTCTGGCGATAACTCGTCGAGCAGCGGGATGATCGCCTGCTTGCACGGAAAGGTGATGTTCAGGCCAGTGAAGTTCATGCGCTCGGCGGCCGTCAACAGGTCGGGCAGGGCGTTGCTGTCGAGTTGCAACTGATCGAGGTCGATCAGTCGATAGAGATAACGCATGCCCTGGGCGTCGCCCTCGTGCTCGTGCAGCGCCGGGGTACGGGACGCCTGGATGCCGGCGCCGATCAGTCCGGCCAATACCGTTTGGTTCTGGTTCATGCTGCTTGCCCCTTCAGACGCTGGCTGAAATGCTCCAGGGCCAGGCGATAGCCATGGCTACCGAAGCCAGCCATTACCGCCGTTGCAATGGCCGAGACGAAGGAGTGGTGACGGAAAGGCTCGCGGGCGTGAACGTTGGATAGGTGCACTTCGATCACCGGCAGTTCGCTGGCGACCAGCGCGTCGCGGATCGCCACCGAGGTGTGCGTCCAGGCGGCGGGATTGATCACGATCCCGGCACAACGGCCGCGGGCGGCATGAATCCAGTCGAGCAGTTCGCCTTCGTGGTTGGTCTGGCGAAACTCCACCGCCAGGCCGAACTCTTCGGCGGCTTGGCCGCACAGCGCGGAAACATCTGCCAGGGTTTCATGGCCATAGGTCGCCGGTTCGCGGGTGCCAAGCAGATTCAGATTCGGGCCGTTGAGTACCAGAATGATAGGGGGCATCAGTGTTCTCCACATATTATTTTTGGCATTGGCCGATGTTTCAGCCTGTGGAGATAAAATGTACCAGATGGTTAATATGGTCAATTGGACAGCCCGCTGGTGGGCGTAATGTGTGCGGTGATCGGACAAAAAAGATCGAAGCCTGCGGTGCCTCTATATTTGAAACCCGTTCCCTGGAGGAGCTGCCGCGGGCTGCGATCTTTTAACGAGGCAAATGCTCGACCAGGAAATCAATGAATGCCCGTAACCGCAGGGGCATGTGGCGACTTTGCGGGTAGAGAAGGGTAAACGGCCGGGAACGCCCCCCATAAGGTTTGAGCACTTCCACCAGCGAGCCATCGGCCAATTCCTTTTCGACGATAAAGCGATAGGTCTGAAACAACCCTGCACCATGTTTCGCCAGGGTGACGCCACCTAACACATCGTCGGAACAAACGAAGTTGCCCTCGGCCAGAATCTCCCGTTGCACGCCGTTGTCGCTGAACAACCAGGCAATGCGTCGGCCACTGCTGGGCAGCGTACTGAATGCATTCGTGCTGTTGCAGGTCGTCGAGGGTTTGCGGCGTACCGGCACGCTTGAGGTATTCAGGGCTGGCAATCATCACCAGCGCGGCGTCTTCCAGTTGCCGGGCGATCAGGCCGGAATCGGGAATCGCGCGCACGCGAATCGCCATGTCATAGCCTTCACCAACGAAATCGATGTTGCGGTTACTGATGTGCGACTCGACCTTCACCGCCGGAAAACGCGCACGAAAGGCAGGTAGCAACGGCAGGATGCGGTGATGGGCATAGGTGGTCGGGATACTGATGCGCAGGGTGCCTGACGGTACCTGTTGCTGGCCCATGACTTCGCGCTGGGCTTCCACCAGTTGCGCCAATGCCTGGCGGCATTCTTCGTAGTAGCGCCGACCACTGTCGGTCAGGTTTACGCTGCGAGTGGTGCGCGCAAACAGCCGCACGCCCAGGCGTTCTTCCATGCGCGACACCGAGCGGCTCACCGCGGCCGGCGTGACCCCTGCCACCAGCGCGGCGGCAGTGAAGCTGCCAGCTTCGGCAGCCAGGCAAAACAGCTCGATGCTGCCCAGTTGAAGATCGTCGAATTGTCGCTGCATGATTGATTACACCGGGGATCAAATGAAGTCTGTGAATGAGTATTTATCAAATGCCCCGTACGCAGATACAGTCAGCTTCACTTAATGAGCGAGCAGGAGAAGCAGCATGCCTTTCGTCAGCGTACGCATCACCCGTGACGGCGTAACCCGGGAGCAGAAAGCCCAAGTCATCGCCGAGATCACCGAGACCTTGCAGCGCGTCCTCGGCAAGCCGCCGGAGCTGACCCACATCGTGATCGAGGAAGTCGATACCGATAACTGGGGGTATAAGGGGATTACCACGACTGAATTTCGGAAAAATCAGCCGGGGTGATTGTGGGCCCGAGACTGAAAAGCCGTCCTTTGTGACGGCTTTTTTGTGGGGGCAAGGAAAGGATTGCTTACGATTCTTCGGAGATGTTCATCACGCCGATCGCAAGCTTGAGCGCTAGGCTCAGACGAGAACTCAGTACTCAGCGCCAGGTGCCGGTGGTCGGATTTACCAGGGAATGTCGAGCCTGCTGGCTCAATAACCTAACGGATGGGTTAGCATGAAGATATACAGCTACAAGGGGCTTTCAGTCCGGATCATGTTGCGTGATGAACATTGTCCACCTCATGCGCATGTGAAGGCTGGAGCGTGGAGTGCGCGATTCAAGTTCAGCTTTTGGCACAACAATGTCGAACTCTGGGACGTCATTCCGTTATCGCGCCGGCCACCCGCTGCGGTGCTTGAGGGTTTGCGTCAATCGCTCAAACAACCTGTCCATTTGTTGCGCGCGCGTGGCATCTGGTGGCGAAAGATCGGAACGGTCTGTCTTGAAAATCAATTGTGGGATTGGCAGAGCAACGAAGTCGTTGTGGTGAAGGGAATTGTCAGTACAACCAACATGATTGGATCAGCTCACTACGAATCTGAAACGAACAAGACGCGCTTATCTCTGATAGGTATGCACGAAGTTGTGGAGATCGAGTTATGAAAACGGTAAAGGCCAAAGTTCAGGCAGACACGCCGATAACAGAACGTGGCGTGGACGAAGCCATTGAGCGGGGGAAATCACGCAGGAGCTCTGGCCTGCAAGCAACGGCGGTTACCTTCCTGGCACCGTATCTGGCGATAACCTTCGAAGATGGCGGTGGCATCTTGCTGCCCGTTGCGAATTATTCTGAGTTCGATGATTTCGAGGCCAAGGATTTTGCCGGCCTGACTGTTGGTTTCGACGGTACTGCTCTGTGTCATGAAGAAAAAGACCTGGATGTCTCTCTCGCAGGCATGATTTCGGCGAGCCAGTCTTTGATGGCCATGGCAGCCTCGGTAATTGCCTCACGCAATGGCCGACAGATTAGCAGCGCAAAATCCGAAGCCGCTCGGGCCAATGGCAGAAAAGGTGGACGTCCACGCAAGGCCGATGTCGTCCTTTGAACAGGCACAAAAAAGCCGTCGTGATGACGGCTGATTTGTTTGTGGCCTCTGCAATCACCGACGGGTCAGCAACACCCCGGATTCCATGTGATGCGTCCACGGGAACTGGTCGAACATTGCGCATCGGGTGATGCGGTGGGTGTCGTGCAGTTGGGCGATGTTGTCCGCCAGGGTTTGCGGGTTGCAGGAAATGTACAGGATGTTGTCGAAGCGTCGGGTCAGCTCGCAGGTGTCCGGGTCCATGCCGGCACGGGGCGGGTCGACGAAGACACTGCCGAACTCGTAGCTCTTGAGGTCGATGCCGTGCAGGCGACGGAACGGTCGCACTTCGTTCAGCGCTTCGGTCAGTTCCTCGGCAGACAGGCGCACCAGGGTGACGTTGTCCACAGCGTTTTCACTGAGGTTGCTCAGCGCGGCATTGACCGAGGTCTTGCTGATTTCGGTCGCCAGCACTTTGCGCACGCGGGTGGCGAGCGGCAGGGTGAAGTTGCCGTTGCCGCAATACAGTTCCAGCAAATCGTCTGCGCGATCACCCAGCGCGTCGTATGCCCAGTTGAGCATCTTCTGGTTCACGGTGCCGTTTGGCTGAGTGAAGGCACCTTCGGGCTGGCGATAGCTGAAGGTGCGGCCGCCGACTTCAAGTTTCTCGACGACGTAATCGTGACCAATGACTTCGCGTTTGCCCTTCGACCGACCAATCACGCTGACGTTGAGCTCGGCAGCCAGTTTCGAGGCCGCTGTGTGCCAGTGCTCGTCCAGCGGGCGGTGGTAGCACAGGGTGATCATCGCATCGCCGGCCAGGGTGGTCAGGAACTCCACCTGAAACAGCTTGTGGCTCAGGGCGGCACTGGCTTGCCACGCGGCCTTGAGCTGCGGCATCAACTGATTGATGCGTTGGCTGGCGATCGGGAACTCTTCGATCAGGATTGGCGTGCGCTTGTCTTCCTGGGAAAACATCGCGTAGTGACGCTCACCGGCTTCGCGCCACAGGCGGAACTCGGCGCGCAGGCGGAAATTCTGCAGCGGCGAGTCGAAGACGACCGGCTCCGGTGCATCGAATGGTGCCAACAGGTCACGCAAACGCGTGACCTTGTCTTCGAGTTGGACGGCGTAGGCCTGGGAATCAAAAGTCATGCGTTGAACCAACCGAGCTTGATCACGAACAGGATCGACAGGATCACCAGCGCCGAATTCAGCTCACGGCCACGACCGGACATCAGCTTGATGGCGGTCCAGGCAATGAAACCGAAGGCGATGCCATTGGCAATGGAATAAGTAAACGGCATGGCCAGCGCGGTGATGACGACCGGCGCGGCGACGGTGATGTCGTCCCAGTCTATTTCGGCCAGGCCAGATGTCATCAATACGGCGACGAACAGCAGTGCCGGCGCCGTGGCGAACGCGGGAACGCTGGCTGCCAGCGGCGAGAAGAACAGTGCCAGCAGGAACAGGATCGCCACGACGATGGCGGTCAGGCCAGTGCGACCACCCGCACTCACGCCAGCGGCGGATTCGATGTAGCTGGTCGTGGTCGAGGTGCCCAGCAGGGAGCCGGCCATCGCGGCGGTACTGTCGGCGATCAGTGCGCGGCCCATTTTCGGCATGTGGCCATCCTTGCCCATCAATCCGGCGCGCTTGGCGACGCCGATAAGGGTGCCGGAGTTGTCGAACAGGTCGACGAACAGGAAGGCGAAGATCACGCTGACCAGACCGATGTCCAGTGCGCCCTTGATGTCCAGTTGCAGGAAAGTCGGAGCCAGCGACGGCGGCATCGACATCACGCCGCCGAACGGCGTGAAGCCCATCAGGATGGAAACAATGGTCACCACCAGAATACCGATCAGCACCGCACCACGCACGGCGAGGGCTTCAAGGGCAACAATCAGGGCGAAGCCGAGGGTCGCGAGGATCGGTGCCGGTTGTTTGAGGTCACCGAGGCCGACCATGGTCGCCTGGTTGCTGACCACGATGCCGGCGTTGTGCAGGGCGATCAGCGCCAGGAACAGGCCGATACCGGCGGCAATGGCCGAACGCAACGGCAGCGGGATACTGTTGATGATCCACTCACGGATGCGGAAGATCGACAGCAGGAAGAAGCACACGGCCGAGATGAACACCGCACCCAGCGCCACTTGCCAGGTATGGCCCATGTGCAGGACTACGGTGTAGGTGAAGAAGGCATTCAGGCCCATGCCCGGCGCAAGCGCGATCGGGTAGTTGGCAATCAGGCCCATGACCGCGGAGCCAATGGCGGCTGCCAGGCAGGTGGCGACGAACACCGCGCCCTTATCCATGCCAGTCTCGCCGAGGATGCTCGGGTTGACGAACAGGATGTAGGCCATGGCCAGGAAGGTGGTGACGCCCGCCAGAATCTCGGTCCGCACGTTGGTGTTATGTGCCTTGAGTTGAAACAGCCTTTCCAGCATGTCTGCTCCCCGTGGCGCGCCCGGCGCCGTGAATGTATCGACCTCAACAGCAAAGCACAGACCGCTGAACGCGCCTGGGAAATTACTGTGGGCCGGAAAAAGCCGCGCATCATACCAGCAGCTTGGGGTTATGGCTGCCTATGGCGGTGATCGTCGTCGATGTTTTGCGTTTAATCCAAACCAGCCATACTGCGCGCTGGTTTTTTGTGGTGGTAACGGGATGACAAAGCGTCTGGAAATCATGTCCGGTGTCTTGATGGCATTGTCGCTGGTGGCACACCCCGCGACGGCGGCACCGGCACCGCCGTTGACCGAGGTAAAGGTGCTTAAGGTCGAGTCGCCAGGCTGTGGTTTTGAGACGATTGACAAAGGGCAGGCACAGACCCGCTGCAACCACGCGGGCCCGAACATCAGGATCTACGTACTGGAAGTCGGCTACGGGCGCAGCCAGCCCCACGTCGCGCTGGATGGCTTCGAAGTGGATGGAACCCGCACACCGGTCTGTGCCTATGACAACGGCAACCTGACCGACTGCTCGCAAAGGACCAAGGTCGTCGGCAACCTGTACATTTTCAATCTGGCGGGTAAGCAGGAGGGTACGTTCACCTTCAGCAACACCTCGATCAACGCACCGGGCAACACAATGTCGACCCAGCTTTACATCAAGTAACGACAGGGGCCCGAACAAGCGTCAGGAAAGCTGACTACGCTTTAGGAACTATTCCGTGGATTGTTCCCATGACTTTTCGAGCCTTGATTACCCTCGCCGAGGGCACCGATGACCTGCAGACCGTGACCTTGATCGATGTATTGCGCCGCGCCAAGGTCGAGGTGGTGGTCGCCAGCATCGAAGGGCGGCGCATGCTCACCTGTGCAAGAGGCACGCGCTTGACGTGCGATGCCATGCTGGTGGATTTGCTGGCCCAGCCGTTCGACCTGATAGTCCTGCCAGGCGGTGCCGTAGGGACGCAACATCTGACCGCCCACCAACCCCTGCAACAACTGATCAAGGACCAGGCCGCGGCGGGGCGCCTGTTCGCCGGTATTGCCGAAGCGCCCGCGGTAGCCCTGCAAACCTTTGGCGTACTACGCCAGCGGCGCATGACTTGCCTGCCCTCGGCCAGCCATCAACTGTCGGGCTGCACCTTCGTCGATCAACCGGTGGTGGTCGACGGCAACTGCATCACAGCCCAAGGCTCGGGTGGCGCTTTGGCATTTGCCCTGACGCTGGTGGAGCAGCTATGCGGCAAAGCCACGCGGGCGATGGTGGCGGGGGAGTTGTTGGTGTAACGAGCCTCAGGCCTTCACCTCTTCCATCGGCACATGCATCCGGTCGCGGTTGGCCAGGGTCGGGAATAGCTTCATCCAGGTCCCTGTCACCACCAACGTGCCGATACCGCCCATGACCACTGCCGGCACGGTGCCGAACCAGTGGGCGGTCAGGCCGGATTCGAATTCGCCCAACTGGTTCGAAGCGCCAATGAACAGGCCATTCACGGCGCTCACCCGGCCGCGCATTTCGTCTGGGGTTTCCAGTTGCACGAAGGATGCGCGGATCACCATGCTGATCATGTCAGCGGCGCCCAGCACCACCAGGACGGCGAGGGAAAACCAGAACGAGGTCGACAGGCCGAAGGCGATCGTCGCCACGCCGAACACGCCCACAGCGGTGAACATTACCCGCCCGACATTGCGTTCCACCGCAAATCGCGCCAGGAACAGCGACATCAGCAACGCGCCCACCGCCGGTGCCGATCGCAACAGGCCCAGCCCCCAAGGCCCGGTCAA
Source organism: Pseudomonas sp. G5(2012) (assembly GCF_000408945.1). Classification (NCBI taxonomy): domain Bacteria; kingdom Pseudomonadati; phylum Pseudomonadota; class Gammaproteobacteria; order Pseudomonadales; family Pseudomonadaceae; genus Pseudomonas; species Pseudomonas sp. G5(2012). The sequence continues at coordinate 125,150 of NZ_APIO01000059.1, read as the reverse complement.
CAGAATGTCCTTGGCAAACACCGGCAGCAACGCGGTCGCACCTCCCAGCAGGACCGCGAACAGGTCAAGGGAAATGGCCCCGAGAATGTCCGGGCGACTGCGGATGAAACGGATACCCGCCAACAGTGAATCCAGTGTGGCCTTGCCCTTGTTCAGGGGCGTTTGCCGGGCGGGCAGGTTGAGCATCAGCGCGCAGGCAATGATGTACAGGATCACCGTCGGGCCATACACCCAGACGCTGCCGAAGGCGTAGAGCAAACCACCGAGTGCCGGGGCGACGATGGTTGCCGATTGCTGGGCCGATTGCGCGGCGGCCACGGCGCGGGGGAACAGTGCACTGGGCACGATGCTCGGCAGCAAGGCTTGAGTGGTCGGCATTTCGAAGGAGCGTGCGGCGCCGAGCAGGAACGCGAGGATGAAGATCATTTCCCGGGTGCCATGGTCGGTTGCGCTGCCGATCGCCAGCGACAAGGCGATCAGCGCTTGCAACGATTGGCAGATGGCCGCGACCTTGCGTCGATCGTAGCGATCGGCGACATGCCCGGTGTGCAGCATGAACAGTACCCGCGGTGCGAACTCCACGAGCCCGACCAGGCCAAGGTCAAGTACGTTGCCGGTCAGTTGATAGAGGTTCCAGCCAATGGCCACGGTGAGCATCTGAAAGCCGCTGGCGGTAAAGACCCGGGCCAGCCAGAAGGCGATGAAAGGGCGATGGCGACGTAACAGCAAGGGCTCTTGGCTCGGCATTTGAAGGCAAGTCTTGGAAGGGAAAGGGCGAGGTTATCACCAACCTGTAACAGGAAGTTGCCATGGGAAAAAAATCGTTAGCCAAGCATCGATTTCGCCAGCCGTTTGCCAACTGCTCCTTGGGCATTCATTTCAATCTGTTTCTGAAGCCGTGAGGCAACTTGTCACGCGGCAAAAGACCACGCGGGTCAACCTCGCAAATGGGACTACTCTTTCATCGTTGCTTGATCCAGATCAAAACCCACAAAAGGAATTGATCCGGCGGCCGGTTGGCCAGACTCCCTGCGTTGTGATGCGTACAAAAAAAGAACAAATAGAGATTCGCCACACTCCATATCCGTGGGGGCCGTGGGTGCAGGCTTCGAGCCCGCAGCCGTACTACCTGACAGAGGAAAACTTATGTTCGGTTTAGAGGCACTTGATCTCGCCCGAATTCAGTTCGCGTTCACTATCTCGTTCCACATCCTGTTCCCAGCCATCACCATCGGCCTGGCGAGTTACCTGGCGGTACTCGAAGGCTTGTGGCTGAAAACCCATAACGACACCTACCGCGACCTCTACCATTTCTGGTCGAAGATCTTTGCCGTCAACTTCGGCATGGGTGTGGTCTCGGGACTGGTCATGGCCTATCAGTTCGGCACCAACTGGAGCCGTTTCTCGGACTTCGCCGGCTCGGTGACCGGGCCGCTGCTGACCTATGAAGTGCTTACGGCTTTCTTCCTCGAAGCCGGATTCCTCGGCGTCATGCTGTTCGGCTGGAACAAGGTCGGGCGCGGCTTGCACTTCTTCGCCACGGTCATGGTTGCCATCGGCACGCTGATCTCGACCTTCTGGATTCTCGCCTCCAACAGCTGGATGCAGACCCCGCAGGGCTTTGAAATCGTCAATGGCCAGGTCATTCCGACCGACTGGCTGGCGGTGATCTTCAACCCGTCTTTCCCTTATCGCCTGATGCACATGGCCACGGCGGCCTTCGTTGCGACAGCATTCTTCGTCGGCTCCTCGGCGGCCTGGCACCTCTTGCGCGGCAAGGACAACCCGGCAATCCGCAAGATGTTGTCCATGGCGATGTGGATGGCACTGATCGTCGCGCCGATCCAGGCCGTTATAGGGGACTTCCATGGTCTCAACACGCTGAAACATCAGCCGGCAAAAATCGCTGCGATCGAGGGGCACTGGGAGAACCACGGAAACGAGGCGACTCCGCTGATCCTGTTCGGCTGGCCGGACATGAAGGAGGAGAAAACCAAGTTCGCCGTCGAGATTCCGTACCTGGGCAGCCTGATCCTGACTCACTCGCTGGACAAGCAGGTGCCGGCGCTCAAGGAGTTTCCACCCGAGGACCGACCGAATTCGACCATTGTGTTCTGGTCGTTCCGGATTATGGTCGGCCTGGGGTTCCTGATGATCTTCACCGGTCTGTGGAGCCTGTGGCTGCGTAAACGCGACACGCTCTACACCTCGCGGCCGTTCCTTTACCTGGCGTTGTGGATGGGGCCGTCCGGCCTGATTGCGATTCTCGCGGGCTGGTTCACCACTGAAATCGGCCGTCAGCCTTGGGTAGTCTACGGATTGATGCGCACGGCGGACGCGTCTTCAAACCATAGCGTGATGCAGATGAGCATCACCCTGATCCTGTTCGTCGTGGTGTATTTCGCCCTGTTCGGTGCTGGCCTCGGCTACATGATGCGCCTGGTGCGCAAGGGGCCGAAGATCGACGAAGGCAAGGAAACCACTGAGGGTGGCCCCGGCAAGAAACGCACACCCGCTCGTCCTTTGTCCGCAGCCGACGACGAGCAAGCCGATGCCGACCCCATCGTGACCAAGGAGATTTGAATCATGGGTATTGATCTTCCGCTGATCTGGGCCGTGATCATCATCTTCGGCATCATGATGTACGTGGTCATGGATGGATTTGACCTGGGCATCGGCATTCTCTTTCCGTTCATTCCCGGCAAGACCGACCGCGACGTCATGATGAACACCGTGGCCCCGGTCTGGGACGGCAACGAAACCTGGCTGGTACTGGGTGGTGCGGCATTGTTCGGGGCTTTCCCGCTGGCCTATTCGGTGGTGCTCTCAGCGTTGTATCTACCGCTGATTTTCATGCTGATCGGGCTGATTTTCCGCGGCGTGGCGTTCGAGTTTCGCTTCAAGGCCAAGGATGACAAGCGTCACCTGTGGGACAAGGCGTTCATCGGTGGCTCGATTGCCGCAACGTTCTTCCAGGGTGTGGCATTGGGGGCATTCATCGATGGCTTGCCGGTGGTAGACCGGCAGTTTGCCGGCGGCTCGCTGGATTGGCTGACACCCTTCACCCTGTTCTGCGGCGCTGCACTGGTGGTCGCGTATGCGCTACTGGGTTGTACCTGGCTGATCATGAAGACCGAGGGCAAGTTGCAGGAACAGATGCACGACTTGGCGCGACCCTTGGCGTTCGTGTTGTTGGCGGTGATCGGTATCGTCAGCATCTGGACCCCTCTGGCTCACGCCGAAATCGCCGCCCGCTGGTTTACCTTGCCCAACCTGTTCTGGTTCCTGCCCGTGCCGATCCTGGTGTTGGTGACGCTCTATGGCCTGATCCGTGCCGTGGCCCGCAACGCGCACTACACGCCATTCCTGCTGACACTGGTGCTGATCTTCCTCGGCTACAGCGGCCTGGGGATCAGCCTGTGGCCGAACATCGTGCCGCCGTCGATCTCTATCTGGGACGCTGCAGCACCACCGCAAAGCCAAGGCTTCATGCTGGTGGGCACGTTGTTCATCATCCCGTTCATCCTGGGCTACACCTTCTGGAGCTATTACGTGTTCCGCGGCAAGGTTACCCATGAAGACGGTTACCACTAGTCACGCACCCGTGTTGGCGTCGGCCACGGCGCCATCGATCGCAAGGAGATCGAAGCAAATGACCGGTAAACATCCCCTGCGCGACATTGAGCAAGCCGAAAAAAAACCGCTGTGGCAGCGGCTCGGCTGGTTGGCCATGATCTGGGCTGGCAGCGTCGGTGCGCTGTTCATCGTGGCCAGCCTGATGCGGATGTTCATGAGCGCCGCAGGCCTCAGCACTCCCTGAAACAATCGACATCTCATCGCGCAGCCTCAGGTGCGCAATTAAACCCTCCCGAGCTGGAGGGTTTTTCTTGCGCGCTATTTGCGCGCCTTGAGGATCACGAATTTCGGGGTGGCTGCCACTTGCTCGACCCCGCGGAACAACCGCGCCAATTTGCTGTGATAGCCCAAATGACGGTTGCCGACGATGTACAGCGCTCCGCCCACCACCAGCGCCTCCCGGGCCTGCTGGAACATCCGCCAGGCCAGGAAATCACCGACGACCTGTTGTTGGTGAAACGGTGGATTGCACAGCACCACATCCAGCGACTGGGGTTCCTGCCCCGCCAGGCCATCGCCGGCCCGCACGATCACTTCCCGCTCACCCAGCGTGGCGCGCCAGTTCTCGGCGGCCGATTGCACGGCCATGAAGGATTCGTCTACCAGCGTGTAGTGCGCTTGCGGGTTTTGCAGGGCGCTGGCGATGGCTAGCACGCCGTTACCGCAACCGAGATCGGCGACCCTTGCGCTGCCGAGGTTCTTCGGCAAATGCGGCAAGAAGGCTCGCGTGCCGATGTCCAGGCCTTCACGACAGAACACGTTGGCATGATTGATCAGTTCGATCGCAGGCTCATCGAGTCGATAGCGGGTCGGGTAGGGGGATACAACCGCGGCTTTGGCTTGGGCCGTGGCGATCAACAGACGGGCTTTCTTTACCGCCAGCGAGGCTTGCACCGGGCCGATATAGCGTTCGAGCAGATCGCCGGCTGCGCGCGGCAGATGCTTGATCATTGCCCCGGCAATCACCTGGGCGCCCGGCGCCAATTGGCCTTGCAGGCGGATCAGTTGTTCTTCCAGTAAGGCCAGGGTCTTCGGCACCCGGAGCAGGACCCTGTCGAATGGCCCGGTGAACGGTTCGCTGGCCGGTACGTGAGGCACAGCGTCAAATGCCAGGCCATTACGGGCCAGGTTCTTTTCCAGGCCCTGCAAGGCCAGGAACGAATCACCGCTGCTGGTCACATTGACCTTGCCTGCCAGGCTGACGGCCAATGCACCAAAACTGTCGTTCAGCACGAGCACCCGCGTATTCGCCGCGGGCAGTTGTTCAGCCAGGTGATTGAGCAGGTACTCATCTGCAGCATCAAAGGCTTGCAGTGGTTCGTTTTGCTGTTCGGGCTGGCGGATCAGTTCGAGTTGGGCGAACGGGGTTTCGAGCAAGGGCATCGGGCAGGAGACTCTGATAGATGGACAAAGATGTTCCGCGGCCCTGAGGCGTTGTTGCGGGTGGGACCTTGCGAGTGAACTGCGGCATGACTTTTTACACGTCATCACTCAAGGGGGGTGTAAATGTTACGTTTTTTTCTTTTGGATTACTCGCAGGTTTTGTGATCAGCGCATCGCACCGCTGCCGAGATAACCGGCCTTGACCGCGGCAATGACTGCCGAAATCTTGTTGTTCACACCAAGCTTGTCAATCGCACTCTGCACATGGAAATTGATGGTACGTGCACTGAGATTGAGGATCTTGGCGCTCTGTTGGGCTGTCATTCCATCGGCGGCCAGTTTCAACACGTCAATTTCCCGCAGCGACAAATGTGCGACAGTCAATTTTGGGCACCGCTTGGGAAGCGTTTGTACAACCAATGCATGCAGATGCCGGCCCATGAAGACGGAAAAGCCGAGTGTCTCGTACAGCTCAAATGCACTGATTGGACAATGGCTCCTGGCCAGGCTCAGGATGCTGCACAAACCGCTTTCATCGTCATGCACCGATTGCGACCAGCCATGCTGGAGTCCTTGCAACCCAAGCGCTTCCCACATCGATGGGATCTTGGAAAAAAGCTCTTCACTCCAAAGGATGGGCAGCATAGATTGATTGCAATAAGCCACTACCGGGTCGATATCTCTGAGTTGTTTCTCTTCATATTCGTTATTCCAGCTGGCGGGGTAATTATTGAATTTGAGTGTCTTTGTCTTTTCCGGTTTGGTTATATAAGTTGCTGAAAATTCGAAATATTTATATCCGATATTTTTCGCGAAGCTGAGTGACCCTTGGTAAGCGATGTCGATCTCAGTTGCGCTGGCTATCTGTTTTAGCTGTGATTCCTTCCACCTTTCCATTTTTCAACTCCAATGTGTATTCGCTCGAGTGCTTGGATCCATGCCCAATAGGATCGGAGTGTAGGATTTTTCTTACGGCGCCGTGAGAACTTTTTTGTCCTAGATGAAGTTGTGACAAAGGGTGTGGGTTCTAAAGAGAAGTTTGTGTGAAAGATGGTTGTTAAATGTCGATGTTAATATGTTGGCGTCCTGGCTAGCGGTTATTAACTGGTTAGTTAGGGAGGGGGTGAGGCGGCTTGTATATCTATGTATTCGATATTGCTGCTTTAAAGACACTACAAATCGCCGGTGTTTCTGGGTGCCGCTTTGCGAGACACTGCGGCTATGTGTTGAAGGAGCACCCCATGACCGCCAGTGAAGAGAAATTTACCCGCCAGACCTTGCTCGACGTCCAGCCATTGACGCCGAACCTGTTCACCCTGCGCGCCACGCGGGATGCAGGTTTTCGCTTTCGCGCAGGGCAATTCGCCCGGCTGGGTGTGATCAAGGCTGATGGCAGTACGGTGTGGCGTGCCTATTCGATGGTGTCTTCACCCTACGACGAGTTTCTCGAGTTCTTTTCAATTGTCGTACCCGGCGGTGAATTCACCAGCGAGCTCAGCCGGCTGGGCATTGGCGACACGTTGTTGGTCGATCGACAGGCGTTCGGGTACCTGACCCTCGACCGCTTCGCTGATGGGCGTGACTTGTGGTTGTTATCCACCGGTACAGGCCTGGCGCCGTTTCTATCGATCCTGCAGGACTTCGAGGTCTGGGAAAAATTCGAGCGAATCATCCTGGTGTACAGCGTCCGGGAGACCAGGGAGCTGGCTTATCAGGCGCTGATCGCTGGCTTGGCGCAGCGTGATTATTTGAAGGAATTCGCCCACAAATTGCAGCTGATCAACACTGTGACCCGCGAGCGGCATCCGGGCGCCCTCAACGGACGGATCACCACCTTGATTGAAAACGGCGAACTGGAGCGGGCGGCTGGCGTGGCGCTGACACCAGAACATTCCCGAGTGATGTTGTGCGGAAACCCGCAAATGATCGATGACACGCGCAAATTGCTCAAGCAGCGCGACATGCACTTGAGCCTCAGCCGGCGGCCAGGTCAGGTGGCAGTGGAAAACTTCTGGTAAAAAAAACGGCGCCTTGCAAGCGCCGTTTGATTCAGGGTCGATTGTTCTGGGCCCGGAGCAAGTCGCGAATCTCACCGAGCAACTCTTCTTCCTTGGTCGGAACCGGCGGCAGGGTGGGTGCGACGGCTTCTTCGCGCTTGAGGCGGTTGATGGCCTTGATGCCCATGAAGATCGCAAAGGCGACGATGACGAAGTCAATCAGGGTCTGGATGAATTTACCGTACGCCAGGACCACCGCAGGAACATCGCCTTGGGCAGCCTTGAGTGTAATGGCCAGGTCACTGAAGTCCACGCCGCCGATCAGCAAGCCAATGGGAGGCATGATCACATCGCCAACAAACGACGTCACTATCTTGCCGAAAGCAGCGCCGATGATGATACCGACGGCCATGTCGATCACATTGCCTTTGACCGCGAAGGCCTTGAACTCGTTTAACACGCCCATAGGTCATTTCCTTGTTACAGATGAGGTTGGTGAACGCAGTGTAAATCAGCAAATCGCATCCTGCTCGAAACGACTGCGTGCGAGGTTCGCCTGCAAAGGACCGGACCTTTGGCAAAAAGTTTACAAAATGCCGGTTATCCATACGCAATCATTGCTTCTCGGCCGCTTCTCGGATTTGGCGATCTGGCGAGTGACTGGCGAGAAAGTCGCAATGATTTGCGCTGTGTGATTTACCTTTGAATATTGCGACGCCTGTCATCTGGTTGCCATTTTTTAGACGGGTGTTTCCATTTGATAAAATCACCCGGCACCAAAAGCAGATGACAAGATTCGTGTGGCGATTTTCAACAAGCTGTTGTTGTACGTTTAAGTCGTTAATGGTTAGTGTTTGTACAGGTTTTTTTGCGCTTATTAACGGGAAGGAAGGTGTTTTTGGTGTTTGTGTATAAGTAACTAGTGCTTGGTGCTTAGATTGTGTGTAGTTATAGATGTGTGCTTGAGTCGTGTCGAGCAAGTTTGGAAGCGTTGATTTGAAACTTATTCATTCAAGACAGGCCGGCATCGATCGTAACGCACCGAGGCGGCTGACCTGAGCTATCATCGCGGTTTTTGCCGGGAGTTCAGATGGCCAAGGCCAAGCGCATGTACGGCTGCACCGAGTGCGGCTCAACCTTTCCCAAGTGGGCCGGACAATGTGGTGAGTGCGGCGCCTGGAACACACTCACCGAAACCATGGTGGAGAGCGGCGGGGCAGCGGCACCCAGCGGTCGCACTGGCTGGACCGGTCAGCAGGCGCAAATCAAGACCTTGGCTGAAGTCAGTGTCGAGGAGGTCCCGCGTTTTTCCACGGCTTCCAGTGAGCTTGACCGGGTGCTCGGTGGTGGCCTGGTGGATGGCTCGGTGGTGCTGATCGGCGGTGATCCCGGAATTGGCAAATCCACCATTCTGTTGCAAACCTTGTGCAATCTCGCCAAGAGCATGCCGGCACTGTATGTCACGGGTGAAGAGTCGCAGCAACAGGTGGCCATGCGTGCCCGACGCCTGGGGCTGCCACAGGATCAGCTGCGGGTCATGACCGAAACCTGCATAGAAACCATCATTGCCACCGCCCGGGTGGAGAAGCCCCGGGTCATGGTGATCGACTCGATCCAGACGATTTTCACCGAGCAACTGCAATCTGCACCGGGCGGTGTGTCCCAGGTTCGTGAAAGTGCGGCGCTGTTGGTGCGGTACGCCAAGCAGAGTGGCACCGCGATTTTCCTGGTGGGGCATGTGACCAAGGAGGGCGCGCTGGCGGGGCCCCGGGTACTGGAGCACATGGTCGACACCGTGTTGTATTTTGAAGGCGAATCAGACGGGCGCCTGCGCTTGTTGCGGGCGGTTAAAAACCGTTTCGGCGCGGTTAACGAACTGGGCGTGTTCGGCATGACCGACAAGGGCCTGAAAGAAGTCTCCAATCCTTCGGCTATTTTTCTGACCCGCGCGCAGGAAGAAGTCCCGGGCAGTGTGGTCATGGCGACATGGGAAGGCACACGGCCGATGCTGGTGGAAGTCCAGGCACTGGTAGATGACAGTCACCTGGCCAATCCACGCCGGGTAACGCTGGGCCTGGACCAGAACCGACTGGCAATGTTGTTGGCCGTCTTGCATCGGCACGGCGGCATACCCACCCACGATCAGGATGTATTTCTCAACGTGGTCGGAGGGGTGAAGGTACTGGAAACGGCATCTGACCTGGCATTGATGGCAGCCGTCATGTCCAGTTTGCGCAACCGGCCGCTGCCCCATGATCTGCTGGTGTTCGGTGAGGTCGGCCTTTCCGGCGAAGTGCGGCCGGTGCCAAGCGGTCAGGAGCGCCTGAAGGAAGCGGCAAAGCATGGCTTCAAACGTGCCATCGTGCCCAAGGGCAATGCGCCGAAAGAGCCGCCTGCGGGTTTGCAGATCATCGCGGTCACCCGTCTGGAGCAGGCCCTCGACGCCCTCTTCGAATAACACCAATCCCCTGTAGGAGCGAGCATGTCGAATCGTCACGCCGTCGCGATGGTCGTTAATGATAACGCTGGGAACCTGGCACCCCGCAGCGTTCTTGAGTCCATCGCGAGCATGCTCGCTCCTACAGGGGGCATTCAGATTTCGATGAGCGCGCCCAGTTCGCGTTCAAGCTCGTGCGGATCGCCCAGATTGAATTCAATCAATCGCCGCAGGCGTTCAATGGACTCCAGGCTGATGTGCCTGCACACGAAACCCAATTGACCATGGTCTTCATGGGTCAATTGCACATCCATCGCAATGTGGTTGTCTTCGCTCAAATGGATGTCGACAGAAAAATCCTGCTGCGCGTTGCCAAGCCACGGCTCCGGTCGCTCGATCAGCAAGCCCTTGAGCGACAGATCGATCAGCTTCACCGGCCAGGTGAACGCTCCTTGGCTCAGATCGGTTCTGGCATCGAACGCAATACGTTTGAAGCGGCGACGTTCGGAAGGGTGCTCGCTCATGGCGCGATCCTCGGAAATGTACGCTGACTATAGACTGGCCTTGCAAAAGGCTGCCAGCGCCGGCAGGTGTCTAGACCAATGTCAGGGTATGGCCTTTGCTGTCAGGCGAGCTAAACTCGAGGTGGCTGTCTTTCTTGTCCACTCTGGCTGGAATAATAAAATGAAAAATAATAATAGCCCGCTACGCCACTTACCCTGGCTGCTGCTGGCAATCGTTGGGGCGTGCGCCCTGGGCGTGGTGGCACTGCGCCGAGGTGAGGCGATCAACGCTTTGTGGATTGTGGTCGCTTCCGTGGCCATCTATCTGGTTGCGTATCGTTACTACAGTCTGTTTATCGCTAACAATGTCATGCAACTCGATGCGCGACGGGCTACCCCGGCCGTGCTCAACAATGACGGTCTGGATTATGTCCCGACCAACAAGCATATTCTCTTCGGTCACCACTTTGCGGCCATCGCTGGCGCGGGGCCGCTGGTCGGTCCGGTACTGGCGGCGCAGATGGGCTACCTGCCCGGCACGCTGTGGCTGATTGCCGGCGTGGTGCTGGCCGGTGCCGTGCAGGACTTCATGGTCCTGTTCATGTCCACCCGCCGCAACGGTCGCTCCCTGGGCGACATGGTCCGCGAAGAAATGGGCCGCATCCCCGGCACCATCGCGCTGTTCGGCTGCTTCCTGATCATGATCATCATCCTCGCGGTGCTGGCACTGATCGTGGTCAAGGCCCTGGCCGAGAGCCCGTGGGGGATCTTCACGGTGATGGCGACCATCCCGATCGCGATGTTCATGGGCATCTACATGCGCTACATCCGCCCGGGTCGCATCGGCGAAATTTCGGTTATCGGCGTGCTGTTGCTGCTGGGGTCGATCTGGCTCGGTGGGCAGATCGCCGCAGACCCGGTGTGGGCCAAGGCCTTTACCTTCACCGGTGTGCAGATCACCTGGATGCTGATTGGTTACGGTTTCGTGGCAGCCTCTTTGCCGGTCTGGCTGATCCTGGCTCCGCGTGACTACCTGTCGACCTTCCTCAAGATCGGTACCATCGTCGCCTTGGCCATTGGTATCCTGGTGACCATGCCTGAGCTGAAAATGCCGGCGCTGACCCAGTTCATCGATGGCACGGGGCCGGTCTGGAAGGGCGGTCTGTTCCCGTTCCTGTTCATCACGATTGCCTGTGGCGCGGTCTCGGGTTTCCATGCACTGATTTCCTCGGGCACCACGCCGAAGCTGTTGGATAACGAGGTCAACGCCCGTTACATCGGGTACGGCGGCATGCTGATGGAGTCCTTCGTGGCGATCATGGCCATGGTCGCGGCCTCGGTGATCGAGCCAGGCGTGTACTTTGCCATGAACAGCCCGGCGGCCGTGGTCGGCGGTGATGTGGTGGCCGTGGCGACCACGGTCAGCAACTGGGGTTTTGCGATTACTCCCGAAGCCCTGCAAGCGGTGGCCAAGGACATCGGTGAAAGCACCATCCTGGCCCGTGCCGGCGGTGCGCCGACCCTGGCCGTGGGTATCGCGCAGATCCTGCACAGTGTGCTGCCGGGTGAAAACACCATGGCGTTCTGGTACCACTTCGCGATCCTGTTCGAAGCACTGTTCATCCTGACCGCGGTGGACGCCGGTACCCGTGCCGGGCGTTTCATGCTTCAGGACTTGCTCGGTTCCTTCGTGCCGGCGCTGAAACGTACCGAGTCCTGGGCAGCCAACTTCCTCGCCACCGCCGGTTGCGTGGCCATGTGGGGCTGGTTGCTGTACCAGGGCGTGATCGATCCGCTGGGCGGCATCAACACCTTGTGGCCATTGTTCGGCATTTCCAACCAGATGCTGGCCGGTATCGCGCTGATGCTCGGCACCGTGGTGTTGATCAAGATGAAGCGCCAGCGCTACGTCTGGGTCACCATGCTGCCTGCCGTGTGGTTGCTCATCTGCACCACCACCGCTGGCTTCATCAAGCTGTTCGACGCCAACCCGGCCATCGGCTTCCTGTCGCTGGCGAAAAAATACAGCGATGCGCTGGCCAATGGCCAGATCCTCGCCCCGGCCAAGGACATCACTCAGATGCAGCACGTGATCTTCAACGCCTACACCAACGCCACGCTGACCGCGCTGTTCCTGTTCGTGGTGTTCAGCATCCTGTTCTATGCGCTCAAGGTTGGTATTGCCGCCTGGGGTAAAAAAGAGCGTACGGATAAAGAATCGCCGTTCCAGGCGCTGCCGGATGCATAACCAGAGGACTGCAGCATGTTCAATGACCTGAGTCGCCTCGGTAAATACCTCGGTCAGGCTGCGCGCCTGATGGTCGGCATGCCCGACTACGACAATTACGTCGAGCACATGCAAAGCAAGCACCCGGACAAACCGGTGATGAGCTACGAGGCGTTCTTTCGCGAGCGCCAAGAGGCTCGCTACGGTGGCAAGGGTGGGCCGAAGTGCTGTTGATTAAACAGCCAGGTTGACGCAATACCCTGTGGGAGCGGGCTTGCTCGCGAAAGCGGTGTGTCATTCAGCATTCATGTCGACTGACACGACCTCTTCGCGAGCAAGCCCGCTCCCACATCTGTTTTGTGTTTTTCTTTCATTTCATTACGACAGGAGATTTAGCGTGTCCTCTCCAATCCCGGTCACGATCCTCAGCGGCTTCCTCGGCGCAGGTAAAACCACGCTGTTGCGCTACCTGCTCAAAGCCGAGCACGGCCTGAAAATCGCCGTGATCGAAAACGAATTCAGTGACGCCGGTATCGACACCCAGCTGTTGGGCGACGAACCGGTACAGGTCATGACGCTGGCCAACGGCTGCGTCTGTTGCACCATTCACACCGACCTGACCAAGGCCTTGTACCTGCTGCTCGAACGCCTCGACAGCGGCGAGATCGCCTTTGATCGCCTGGTGATCGAATGCACGGGCCTCGCCGACCCGGCTCCGGTGGCACAAACGTTCTTCATCGACGAGGAGCTGCGCGAGCGCTACATCCTCGACGGCATCATCACGTTGGTGGACGCGGCACACGCCGAACAGCACCTGACCCAGACCATCGCCCAGGCGCAGATCGGTTTCGCCGATCGGCTGTTGGTAAGCAAGCGTGATCTGGTGGACGAAACTGCATTCACGGCGTTAAGTGAACGCCTGACCCGTATCAACCGGCGTGCGCCGATCCGTGTGGTCGACCACGGCAACATCGATCTGGCCGAACTGCTTGATGTGCGTGGGTTCAATCTCAACGCCGATCTGGGCGGCGGCGTGAGTTTGCGCCCAGTGAGCCAGGCCCCGTCCATCGACCGTATTTCCAGCCTGGTGTTGCGCACCGAAAAACCGCTGGATATCGACAAACTCAGCGAGTTCATGAACGAACTGCTGGAGGACCACGGCAAGCAACTGCTGCGCTACAAAGGCGTGTTGAACATCCTCGGCGAACCGCGGCGCATGGTGTTTCAGGGCGTGTTGAAGCTTTACGGTTTCGACTGGGACACGGAGTGGGCGGCCGATGAAACCCGGGAAAGCGTGATCGTGTTCATTGCCGATGATTTGCCGCAGGAAAAGATTCGCCAAGGTTTCGCGCGAGTAGCGGCGAGTTAACCGGCAACACGCTTCTGGCTGCAGAGCGGTTGAGCGTTCAGCAATACCGCTTCCAGATGATCCAGGTGTCGGTCCAGTAACATAACTGCCTTCGCGGCGTCCCTGCGCGTTAACGCATCCACTATTTGCTCATGCAGATGCCACGCGCAATAGTCCTCCAACGCAACATCAAATTGAGCAATCGCCAACGAGACCAGTGGCACCAGGCTGCTGAGAAAATGCGCTAGAGGTGCGTTACCCGCCATCTCTGCCAATTGCAGATGAAACTCCCCTGACAAACGAATCGCTGGGCCTCGCTCGGTGCATTGGCGCTCGTTATCGACCAGTGTCCGCAGGCGCTCCAGGACAAGCGGGCAGGGGCGCTGGCAGGCCAGCCTCACCAGCATGAGTTCGGTCAGTCGCCGGGCGTGCAAGGCCTGCCGGGTTTGCTCTACATTCAGCTGCGCGACGCGAGGACGGTGGTTGGCTCGCAGGACAATGACTTGCTGGTGGGAGAGTCGCGTCAGCACGCCACGAATGTCGCTGCGTCGAACACCAAACACCTGCGCCAGGCTTTCTTCGGTAAAGCGACTGGTGGTGTCGAGGCGCTGTTCGAGAATGGCATCGAGCACCCGTGAGTACAGATCCTCTACCGCCGGGGCAAAGGGCAGGGCAACAAGAGTCTGTGGCGAGGCGAAGCTGTTCATGGCCTGTCTCCAATTTGAAACGGATTCAACTGCCGAGGTTGTCGTCCGGAATATTCAGTTCGATGCCCATGCGCCGGCCTTCGCGCAAAATGTGCCGGCGCATCTCGGCGCTGGCCTGGGCGCTGTTCTTGCTGCGGATCGCGCGCACCACCGCCTCGTTTTCTTCAAGGCGTTCAGCGAGGTGTTCCGGGGAGTTGCGCAACACGTCGGCGCTCTGCTTCAGGGCATTGCTGGTCTGCTGGACCACACTTTGGAAAATCGGATTCGACGTCAGCGTGAACAGCTCTTCATGGAACGCGATGTAGGCATTCACGCCGGCCTCGCTGTCATTGGCTTCCAGGGCTTCACGCATGTCCATCAGGGTCAGGCGCAGTTGCCCGACTTCCTTGCTGCTGATGGATTGCGCCACCAGGCCGACGATAAATGGCTCAAGGGTGTAGCGAAGTTGCAAAACGTCTTCCAGGCTCGCCCCGGCCACTGCGCTGTCGTGGCTTTGGCTGTCGCTGAGATTCGCGTCCAGCACCACCACGCCTTTGCCCGGCATGGAGCGCACCAGGCCGAGGGTTTCCAGGACGATGACGGCTTCGCGCAGGCTCGGGCGGCTGATGCCCAGTTGTTCGGCCAGTTCACGCTGCCCCGGGAGCATTTCGCCGGAGCGCCACTGACCGCGGGCCAGTGCGGCCCGAAGCTTTTCTACGACTGAATTTACAACGGTCGATGAGGTAATCACTGTTTGCTCCATGAGCATCTATAGCGTTGTTGGCCGTGCCTGCCCGAAAGCAGGCACGACGTTTGTTCAAAATTCCTGCTGATGGGCCGGGGTCACCGGTTTTCTCGGCTGGAAGGTATAACCCACCTGGCCGGAAAGCACCTTGTTCGCCCGCTGCACATCGATGTCCTTTTCCCAGCGAGCAATGGCCACGGTCGCCACGCAATTGCCGATCAGGTTGGTCAGCGCCCGTCCGATGCCCATGAACCAGTCCACTGCCAGCACCAATACCAGGCCCACCACCGGAATCGCCGGAATCGCCGTCAGGGTGGCTGCCAAAATTACCAGCGCCGAACCCGGAATGCCGTGCGCGCCCTTGGAGGTGATCAGTGAGACCAGCAGAATCGTTAGCAGGTCGGTCATCGCCAGCGGCGTGCCGGTGGCATTGGCGATGAACACAATGGCCAGGGTCAGGTAGATCGAAAAACCGTCGAGATTGAATGAATACCCGGTTGGAATCACCAGCCCAACCGTCGAGCTGCCGATGCCCAGATGCTCCAGCTTGCGCATGATTTGTGGTAGCACGGCATCGGACGAAGCGGTCCCCATGACGATCAACAGTTCTTCGCGCAGGTACTTGAGCAGCGGCCACATCCGCAGGCCGGACAGGCGCATCACCAGGCCTAGAATCAACGCGACGAAGGCCACGCAGGTCAGGTAGAACAAACCGACCAGGCTACCCAGGTGCTGCAGTGAATCCAGGCCATATTTGCTGGTGGTGAAGGCGATTGCGCCGAACACACCGATCGGCGCCAGTCGCACGATCATGCCCATGATGCGGAAGATCACGTGGCTGAGTTCATTGATCAGTCGCGAGATACCGGAGGCGGCTTCGCCCACCAGATTCAACGCACTGCCAAACAGCACCGAAAACAGCAGCACTTGCAGGATATTGTTGTCTGCGAAGGCACCTATTACAGAGGTCGGGATCAGGTCCATCAGGAACTGCGTGGTGGTGTGCATGTGCTGGCCACGTTGGGCGATATCGCCCATGTCTGCGGCAGAAAGCTGATCCAGATGAATGTTCGCGCCGCTGCCGATTCCAGTAGTGAAGGCGAATACCAGGCCGATCACCAACGCAATGGTGGTGAGGATTTCAAAGTAGATCACTGATTTCAGGCCGATGCGGCCGACCTTCTTAAGGTCGCCGGCACCGCTGATACCGCTAACCACTACGCAGAACACAATCAGGCCGATGAGCATTTTGATCAGCTTGATAAAACCGTCACCAAGTGGTTTGAGCTGAGCGGAATATTCGGGAAGGGTCAGCCCGCAGACGATGCCGAGCACCAGTCCGAGAACCACTTGGAGGAAGATTGAACGCGAGCACCATCTGAGCATGGGAGGAATCCTGGTCGGTGTCCTGGCTGCCGTGCGCGTCGCGCATCAGATTCAGGACTTAATTATTGTGGTCTTACCGGTATGTCCAGTGCAGGCGCAGTCTACGCTGGGTTTTTTCAAGATTACAAGGGGAAATCGTAAAATTGGCATGACCGGTCTGACCAGTTGTGCCGATCCTATTGAAAATCAAAAGATCGCAGCCTTCGGCAGCTCCTACGGAACCTGCGTACACCTGTGATTTCGCGAAATTACGCTACCTCTGTAGGAGCTGCCGAAGGCTGCGATCTTTTGATCTTTATGACGGACAAAAAAAACCGGCCATCTCTGGCCGGTTTTTTTGACCGCGGTTTAGCGGTGCAATTAAGCGCCGTATACCGGCAGCTTCTTGCAGATAGCCTTGACCTTCTCACGAACGGCATCGATCACCGCTTCGTTGTTCAGGTCTGCCAGGATGTCGCAGATCCAGCCGGCCAGTTCCTTGCACTCTGCTTCCTTGAAGCCGCGAGTGGTCACAGCCGGAGTGCCGAAGCGCAGGCCGGAGGTGACGAACGGGGAGCGAGGGTCGTTTGGCACGGAGTTCTTGTTCACGGTGATGAACGCTTTGCCCAGGGCGGCGTCGGCATCTTTACCGGAGATTTCCTGCTTGATCAGCGACAGCAGGAACAGGTGGTTTTCAGTACCGCCGGAAACCACGTCGAAACCGCGCTCGATGAACACGCTGGCCATGGCCTGGGCGTTTTTCACCACTTGTTGCTGGTAAGCCTTGAACTCAGGTTGCAGCGCTTCCTTGAAGCAAATCGCTTTAGCGGCGATCACGTGCTCCAGTGGGCCACCCTGGGCACCCGGGAATACCGCGGAGTTCAGCTTCTTCTCGATGTCGGCGTTGGCGCGAGCCAGGATCAGGCCGCCACGTGGACCGCGCAGGGTCTTGTGGGTGGTGGTGGTCACCACGTCAGCGAATGGCACCGGGTTCGGGTAGACGCCAGCGGCGACCAGACCGGCCACGTGGGCCATGTCGACGAACAGGTAGGCACCCACCTTGTCGGCGATTTCACGGAAGCGTGGGAAGTCGAGGATCTGCGAGTAGGCAGAGAAACCGGCCACGATCATTTTCGGCTTGTGCTCAACGGCCAGGCGCTCGACTTCGTCGTAGTCGATCAGGCCATTGGCGTCGATGCCGTACTGGATGGCGTTGTACAGCTTGCCGGAGGACGAAACACTGGCACCGTGGGTCAGGTGACCACCGTGGGCCAGGCTCATGCCCAGGATGGTGTCGCCAGCCGACAGCAGGGCCAGGTAAACGGCGCTGTTGGCTTGCGAACCGGCGTGCGGTTGAACGTTGGCGTAATCGGCACCGAACAGTTCTTTGGCTCGATCAATTGCAAGCTGCTCGACGATGTCAACGTACTCGCAACCACCGTAGTAGCGCTTGCCCGGGTAGCCTTCGGCGTACTTGTTGGTCAATACCGAGCCTTGAGCTTCCATCACCGCAGGGCTGGTGTAGTTTTCCGAAGCGATCAGCTCAATGTGCTCTTCCTGGCGCTGAGCTTCTTGCTCCATGGCGGCAAAGAGATCGGCGTCGTACTTGGCAATAGTCAAATCACGGCTGAACATGGCGGTCCTCAAGGATCGGGGGCGGAAAAGGGGGGCATTCTAACCCAATGGCTTTTGGAAGGCATATGAAACGACATCATGTCGCAGACAAGTGGGCTTCATGACGGGATCAGCGGTGAATGGGCCGGCCTCTTCGCGAGCAGGCTCGCTCCCACAGTGGATCTTGAGCGTTCAATAATTTTGTGTACACCCAAGAAACCCTGTGGGAGCGAGCCTGCTCGCGAAGGGACCGCCCGCGTCACCACACAATGTCAGTCGAACATGAAGAGGGCATCATTGCTGAATTGCCCTTCAAAGGTGTGGGCCGGCATCGGCCGGCCAAACAGGTAACCCTGGACCTCATCGCAACCGTGTTCACGCAGGAAATCCAGTTGCTCCTGGGTTTCCACGCCCTCGGCGATCACCGCCAGGTTAAGGCTGTGGGCCATGGCGATGATCGCCCGGGCAATCTGCGCATCCTGTTCACCCGACGGCAGGCCGTCGACAAAGGTGCGGTCGATTTTCAGTACATCGATCGGGAACTGCTTGAGGTAGTTGAGCGATGAGTAGCCCGTACCGAAGTCGTCGACCGCGATGCTCAGGCCAAGGTTTTTCAACCCGGCGAGAATCTGCATGGCTTCGCTGACTTCGCGCATCAGGATACTTTCGGTCAGTTCCAGTTCCAGGCACGCCGGCGGCAGGCCGGTTTCCTTCAGGATGTTGGCGATCCGCGTGCCAAGCTGGCCGTCGGAGAATTGCCGTGCCGAGATGTTCACCGACACCTTCGGCACGCGCACCTTGGCCTGATGCCAGGTCTTGAGCTGGCGGCAGGCCTCGCTGATCACCCAATCCCCGACGTCCACCACCAGTCCGAGTTCTTCAAGCACCGGAATGAAATCTCCCGGTGGTACCAGTCCACGGCGCGGATGACGCCAGCGCAGCAAGGCTTCGGTGCCGGTCAGGCGTTTGCCATCGCCGCTGAACTGCGGTTGGTAGTACAGCACGAATTCGTTTTGTTCCAGGGCATGTCGCAAATCGCTTTCCAGTTCGAGGCGCTCCAGGGCGCTGGCGTTCATGTCCGCCTGATAGAACTGGAAGTTGTTCTTGCCGCGCTCCTTGGCGTGGTACATCGCGGTGTCGGCGTTCTTCATCAACTGGCTCAGTTCATTGCCGTCCTGCGGACTCAAGGCGATGCCGATACTGGCCGTGACGAAGAACTCACGGCCTTCGAGTACGAAGGGTTTGACCAGGCTGGCGAGGATCTGCTCCGCCACGTGAATCGCCCGCGTCAAGGCGATTTCCCGGTTGGCCCGCGGTTGCAGGAGCAAGGTGAACTCATCGCCGCCCATGCGCGCGACCGTGTCGTCGTCGTCGACGCAACCGAGCAGGCGCGTGGCCATTTCCTTGAGCATGCGATCACCGGCGGCATGGCCCAGGGAGTCGTTGATCGGCTTGAAGCGGTCCAGGTCGAGGAACATCAACACCACCCAGGACTTCTGCCGTTCAGCCGCCTGCAACGCCGTGTGCAGGCGATCCTGGAACAGTGTGCGGTTGGGCAGGTGGGTCAGGGCGTCGTAATAGGCCAGGCGGTGAATCCGTTGTTCACTGGCCTTGCGTTCGCTGATATCGCTGAAGAAACACACGTAGCTGGCCAGGTCGCCTTCGTCGTCCAGAACCGCGGTAATGCCGACCCAGGCCGGATAATGCTCGCCATTGCGCCGACGCAGCCACACTTCGCCTTCCCAGGTGCTGTGCTGGTTCAGTTGCTTGAGCACGTAGCGCAAATGAGCTTCCTGCTGCTCATCGACGGTGAGCATGTTGGGCAACTGGTCGAGTACCTGTTCCACGGCATAACCGCTGACACGGCTGAAGGCTTCATTGGCCTGGACGATATAACCGGCCGGGTCGGTGATGAGGATCGCCGAGGTCGAGTGTTCGAATACCGTGGCGGCCATGCGCAGGTCTTTCTCGGCCCGGCGTTGCTGGCTGATGTCGCGACCGACGCCCAGCACGCCTTCGAATGCACCGTGTTCGTCCCAGACCAGGACCAGTCGCAGCTCGATAGGAATCTTGCGCCCATCGCCGCGCAGGCAGTCGAACAGGAATAGTTGGGTTTGCACCTGGCTGCGCAGAAGGGCCAGCTGTTCAGGTTTATCCAGCGCTTTGCTGACGCGATCCATCAGGCTATAGATGCCACTCAACTGCTGCGGATTGGCAATGGTCGATTGCCAGCCGTTCTGGAAAATCCACTCCACTTCGTAGCCCAGTACCCCCTGCACGGAAGGGCTTACGTAGTTGAGTGCCATGCGGCTGTCGGTGGAAAAAATCACGTCGCTGATACTTTCGGCGAGCATGCGGTAGCGCTGCTCGCTGTCGCGCAGCGACTCGCTGGCCTCGATCTGTTCGGTTACGTCCTTGGCCACGCCGATGATGCGGGTGACCTGGTCGTGCTTGTCCCGTGCCAGTGCCTGCTCGCGAATGTCGAAACGCCGCCATTGCCCGTCACGGTGGCGAAAGCGCAACTGGCATTGCATCAATTGGCTGTAGCCGCCTTGCCGCTGGGTCTGGCGCGACCTGTGGTAGTAATCGGCATCGTCGGGATGCAGGAGGATTTCCCAGAAGTACTCGCCCATCTGCTGCAGTTCGGTGCGGTTGTAGCCCAGCGTTTGGCCCAGATGGTGGTTGCTGAAGATCATTCGCTGGCTGATCACGTCTTGCACGTAAAGGTGATCGGGCACGGTCCGCACGACGTCAGACCAGAAACGTTCGCGCTCCTGCTGCGACAGCTCGATGAGCTTGCGGCTGGTGATATCGGTGATACTCAGGATCACCGCCTTGAAGTCGTCAGGGTTCTGCGGCAGACGCAACACCAGCCACAGATGCTGGTCACGACCCGAGGCGTCCTGGAGTTTGATTTCCAGTTCGAGCTGTTGCTGTTGCCTGTGCACCGCTTCGAGCACCTGATTGCCGATGGCACTGCCCTCTACAGGATTGCCATCGATCAACAGTCTCCAGACGTGTTCACAGGTATCGACGTTAAGCAGCTGTAGGGCGACCTGATTGACTTCGGTAATGCGCAGCTCCTGCAACAGCTGCCGGCGCTGTTGCGCAACCGCCAGCCATGCTTGCAGTTGCTCGTCGCTCAGCAGCTGGGCCTTGTCAAACACGCTCCGCAGGCCAGACATGTCGAGTACGCACAATGCCACGCCGGAGCCTTCGAAAATTTCCTGGTAGCGTCGGCGACCTTCGTGCAGCTGGCGCTGCCGACGGCGCATGTTTAGCAGGACGATGAACGGCAGCATGGAAAAAGCCAGGCATAGCAGGCATTTGCCAATGAAAGCCGGCAGCAGTTCTTCGAGCACTCGCTGGCGATCGAACAGTCCACGTAGTTGCCAGTCGCTGCTGCTCAGCGCGACGGTCAGCACGCTGTTGGCCACATCGTCCTGGGTCAAGGTGCCTGGGTTGACCTGCGGCAATGCCTCGTCGCGGCTGAGGATCTGGTGATTGAAGCGATTTTCCACCAGCCACAGCGGGGCAGTGCCCGTTTCGTTCAGATGGGTCAGTGAGGTGAAAAACGTCGGCTTGAAGCGCAAGGCCCAATAGCCGCGATTGCTGCCGCTGGCTTGATGTAGCAGCAGATACACCCGCGAGCCGTCGATGGCGTTGCTGTAGTAGTGGGGTTGGGCGCGACTGCGTCGGACCAGCTCTCCCAGATAGTCTGCATCGTCGCTGGTGCCGGCCGTGTCACTGAGGATTCTTCCCGAAGGGCTGAGCAGTGCCAGGCTCGAAAGCTCCGGCAAGGACTTTTGCAGTTTGCGCAGCAGGTCCTGCAGCTCGTCAGCTCTTTGCGGCTGCTCGACAATCGGTAGCAGGTTGAGGGCGATCTGGGCGTTGAGCGCCATGTTCAGGCTGACTTGTGCGGCCTGGTCGGCGGTGTGGTCGATGGTCGCCTGGCGTTGGATCTTCTGGGTTTCCCGAAGCTGATCGAGCAGTTGCCAGCACAACAAGGCGAGCAGCAGCAACACGAGCATCGCCATAGCGCCCTTGAGTGTGCCGTGCATGGGCGAGCCGGGTGCAACAGTCGGTGCACGGGGGATCAGGGACGGAGGGACACTGGACAAACTGTAATCCTGCGGTTTGGCTGGACTGGCGCGACGTGCACTATAAGTCGGACGCCCGAAGGGCGGCTAGCATGCCTTGAGTTGTGGCGAAGTGCCAGTCCCGCTCGGCTGGACTGCCATCTGTCATTAAGGTAGCTTTGCCGGTTACGCGGGAGCGTTCCAGCTCCTAGAATCAGACTTTTTTCAGCGCCTGCGCATTGACCTCGTCAAGCGTACGTCGCGCATGGTCTGGCCGGGCATCGCCTGCGCTCTATTCATTCATCAGTCACTGACCCTAGGTTCTCCATGGCTCAATACGTATTCACCATGCATCGGCTGGGCAAAGTTGTTCCGCCGAAGCGGGAAATCCTGAAAAACATCTCCTTGTCGTTCTTCCCGGGCGCCAAGATCGGGGTACTCGGCCTCAACGGTTCGGGTAAGTCCACCCTGTTGAAAATCATGGCTGGCGTCGACACCGAGTTCGACGGCGAAGCCCGTCCGATGCCGGACCTGAACATCGGCTATCTGCCGCAAGAACCACAACTGGACCCGACCAAGACCGTGCGTGAAGTGGTCGAGGAAGCGGTCAGCGTGATCAAGGACGCCCAGGCGCGCCTGGACGAGGTCTACGCGGCCTACGCCGACCCGGATGCCGACTTCGACAAGCTGGCTGCCGAACAGGCCAAGCTCGAAGCCATCCTGCAAGCCAGCGATGGCCATAACCTGGAGCGCCAGCTGGAAGTCGCCGCCGACGCGCTGCGCCTGCCGGCCTGGGACGCAAAAGTAGAACACCTGTCCGGTGGTGAAAAGCGTCGTGTGGCCCTGTGCCGCCTGCTGCTGTCCGCGCCAGACATGCTGCTGCTCGACGAACCGACCAACCACCTGGACGCCGATTCCGTTGCGTGGCTGGAGCACTTCCTGCACGACTTCCCGGGCACCGTGGTCGCGATCACGCACGACCGTTACTTCCTGGACAACGTCGCTGGCTGGATCCTGGAACTCGACCGCGGCGCGGGCATTCCGTACGAGGGCAACTATTCGGGTTGGCTGGAAGCCAAGTCCGATCGTCTGGCCCAGGAATCCAAGCAGCAGTCGGCTCACGAAAAAGCCATGAAGGAAGAACTGGAGTGGGTGCGCAAAGGCGCCAAGGCCCGCCAGTCGAAATCCAAGGCACGTCTGCAACGCTTCGAGGAAATGCAATCGCAGGAATTCCAGAAGCGCAGCGAAACCAACGAGATCTACATCCCGGCGGGTCCACGCCTGGGCGACAAGGTCATCGAGTTCAAGAACGTCACCAAGGGCTACGGCGATCGCGTATTGATCGACAACCTGTCGTTCTCCATGCCTAAAGGCGCCATCGTCGGTGTGATCGGCGGTAACGGTGCCGGTAAGTCGACCCTGTTCCGCATGCTGATGGGCAAGGAAACACCGGATTCGGGCAGCATCGAAGTCGGCGAAACCGTGCAGTTGGCTTGCGTGGACCAGAGCCGCGAAGACCTGGACGGCAGCAAGACCGTGTTCCAGCAAATCTCCGATGGTTCCGACCAGATCCGCATTGGTAACTACGAGATTCCGTCGCGCACCTACGTCGGCCGCTTCAACTTCAAGGGCGGCGACCAGCAGAAGTTCGTCAAGGACCTCTCCGGTGGTGAGCGTGGTCGCTTGCACCTGGCGCTGACCCTGAAAGAGGGCGGCAACGTCCTGCTGCTCGACGAACCGTCCAACGACCTCGACGTCGAAACCCTGCGCTCCCTGGAAGAAGCCCTGCTCGACTTTCCGGGCGCCGCCATTGTGATCTCTCACGATCGGTGGTTCCTTGACCGCGTCGCGACTCACATCCTGGCGTACGAAGATGACTCGCAAGCGGTGTTCTTCGAAGGCAACTACACCGAGTACGAAGCCGACCGCAAAAAGCGTCTTGGCGAAGCCGCTGCCCAACCACATCGGGTACGGCACAAAAAACTGGCCTGATTTCGGGTTGGTGGTTTGAAAAAAAGCGGTGCCTTCGGGCCAATGCCAGTCAGTCATGCTGACTGGCATTTTTATTTCTGGCCGGAGGATTGTAACGCTCGATTCAGATCCTTCCTGGCAAAACGAGACAGTACAGTGATTTTAAGTCGGTGCGATGTTTAGGTATTGAAGAAAGCCGGAAAGAAGCTGTTTAGAGATTGCAACCTAGTAGTTCTGCTAGTGGTGGACGTGAAATTACTGTTTATACTCGCTTATGTGGTTTAACACTAATTCGCTTTCTCTCCGGTGATTATAATGAGAATTTCAAATTTACCTTTGCTTCCTAAAGCAAGTCCGATTCCTGATCCTTTGATTAAGATCCAGGCTTCTAATATTACTGCTACGACATGTCGGATAAGCTGGCAGGTGTATGGGTACTGGGAAGGTGTTTACTTATATAAAGGCAGTACTCGTGTGGGCCAGTATAGTGGCGGAGGGTCTTATGAATTTACCGGGCTGACATCCAAGACGCCTTATGTTTTTTCTGTGCATCCTAAAACGCATGGTCCGGGCAGCCCTGAAGGTGAAAGTGTGCCTGTTACCACCGCCAGGCACAAACCGAGTCCTCCGTCATTTCTTGAGGCTTTCAATCAAACTTCGTCTGAGGTTAGTTTGTTCTGGGGGGACGGTGCAGTCGACGGTGGTGAGCCACGCTATGAACTAAGGCGTGATAATGATTTGATGGAAGTGCCACGCCATCCTCCTTATAAAGATACCACTCCAGAGCAAGGGCGAGTTCATAAATACTGCATGCGTACGTATGATGAGGAATTTAACTTTTCCGATCCCATTTGTGTCGATGTCGAGTTCGAAGACTTTACCGCACCGACAGTGCCTACTGATCTGAGAACCACCAATTTAGGGCTTATCTTCAGTTGGGATGAATCCAGTGACAGCTCAGGGCATGTTACCTATCGGGTCGATCAGGGAGTTGATCATAAATTAGGGGAAACTATAAATACTGAGTTTGCTATTGCCGGTCTGGTTCCAGGTCAACGCTACGAGTTTGGTGTAACTGCGTTCGATCCTACGGGCAATGAATCAAATCGGGTTTTTGTTCAATACCCCAAGGTTGGTATTCCATTTAACGTTGGGGAAGTTAATTTTCCTGCAAAAAACCAACTTTCAGGATTTTCAGCTTCCGTAGGGTCTCGATTCACGCCAACGCCTCCGACCTATTTTAAGCCTTTTAATCACACGGCGAGTCAGGTTTCATTTTATTGGTACGGCGGTGAAGTAGAAACTGGTGTGCCTCGATATGAACTGCGTCGAGATGGCCAGCTCCTCGAGGTACCAATTTCGCCCCCCTTTACCGATACAGATCCACAGGAAGGACGAGAGCACGTTTACTGCATTCGAACTTACGATGAGTCATCTCGCTACTCGGAGCCTGTTTGTGTCAAGGTTAGTTTTCCGGACTTTACCTCGCCTACAGACCCCTCGAATCTTCGAACCACTGATCTTGGCCTAACCTTGACGTGGGAGCCGTCGTATGACAGCTCTGGCAATATTACTTATATCGTCGAACAGGGCGGTATAGAGTCGGGGCGTACGAGAGAGACCGAATTTGCTGTTACCGGGCTGGAACCAGGTACGCGATATACGTTTAGCGTAAGGGCGGTGGATGGTTCCGGGAATGAGTCAGATCGCGTATCTGTTCAATATCCTGCACTGGGTATTCCTCTTCCGGGGAAACGTGGCGGTTCGGCCCTATTGGCTTGACCTCTTCAACCAAGCCCTGATGCTGGCGCATCAGGGCTTTTATGCGCAGGGTGCATGCTGGTGCAAGCCTTGCGGAGTAGGTCCCTTTTATGGTGCATGGAGTGCTCAAAAATCGATTATTTTATATCTTGAGCACCATTTAATTTCATAAATGCGACATTCTGCTCTATTCCTGTGCGCGTTTCGTTTGTTAAAGTCCGGCCCAATTTCTTCCAACGACAATAATTTGCCGAGACTTTTCCATGATCGAATCTGTCGAATCCTTCCTTGCCCGGCTGAAAAAGCGCGACCCGGACCAGCCTGAATTCCACCAGGCCGTCGAGGAAGTCTTGCGTAGCCTGTGGCCCTTTCTCGAAGCCAATCCGCATTACCTGACCTCAGGCATTCTGGAGCGCATCTGCGAGCCGGAGCGAGCTGTCGTGTTCCGCGTGTCCTGGGTCGACGATCACGGCAAGGTGCAGGTCAATCGCGGTTTCCGTATCCAGATGAACAGCGCCATTGGCCCGTACAAAGGCGGCCTGCGTTTCCATCCGTCGGTGAATCTGGGCGTCTTGAAGTTCCTGGCCTTCGAGCAGACCTTCAAGAACTCGTTGACGTCGTTGCCCATGGGTGGCGGCAAAGGCGGTTCCGATTTCGACCCCAAAGGCAAAAGCGACGCCGAAGTCATGCGCTTCTGCCAGGCCTTCATGAGTGAGCTGTATCGCCACATTGGCGCCGATGTCGACGTGCCGGCCGGCGATATCGGCGTCGGTGCCCGCGAGATCGGCTTCCTGTTCGGTCAGTACAAGCGCCTTAGCAACCAGTTCACCAGCGTGTTGACCGGCAAGGGTCCGAGCTATGGCGGCAGCCTGATTCGCCCTGAGGCCACCGGATTCGGTTGCGTGTACTTCGCCGAGGAAATGCTCAAGCGTCGCGGTGAAACCGTCGAAGGCAAACGTGTGGCGATCTCGGGTTCTGGCAACGTTGCGCAGTACGCGGCGCGCAAGGTCATGGACCTGGGCGGCAAGGTTATTTCGCTGTCTGACTCCGAAGGCACGCTGTACTGCGAGAGCGGGCTGACCGAAGAGCAGTGGCAGGCGCTGCTTGAGCTGAAGAACGTGCAGCGCGGACGCATCAGCGAACTGGCGGGTCGATTTGGCCTGGAGTTCCTGGCTGGCCAGCACCCATGGGGGCTGAGCTGCGACATCGCGCTGCCGTGCGCCACGCAAAACGAACTGGATGCCGAGGCGGCACAGGCGTTGCTGCGCAATGGCTGCTTCTGTGTGGCGGAAGGGGCGAACATGCCGACCACCCTCGAAGCCGTGGACCTGTTTATCGAAGCAGGCATCCTGTTCGCGCCGGGCAAGGCGTCCAATGCCGGTGGTGTTGCTGTCAGCGGTCTGGAGATGTCGCAGAACGCCATGCGTTTGCTATGGACTGGCGGTGAGGTGGACAGCAAGCTGCACGCCATCATGCAGTCGATCCATCACGCTTGCGTGCATTACGGTGAGGAGAATGGCCAGGTCAACTACGTCAAGGGCGCGAACATCGCCGGTTTTGTCAAAGTCGCCGACGCGATGCTGGCCCAAGGTGTGGTTTAACCCGGTTCGATACGAATGATCTCGATCGTTTGATCGCCGGCCGGGCGTTGCCACAGCACCTCGTCACCGAGTTGCGCCCCGAGCAGCGCCCGACCCAGCGGTGATGCCCAATTGATCAGGCCATGAGCGGCATCGGCCTGATCTTCGCCCACCAGTTGCACTCGGTGCTCGGCGTCATGTTCATCGGCGTAGGTCACTCGGCTGCCGATCTGCACTTTTTCGGTGGACGTGGCGACTGGTACGACCTGGGCGCTGCCCAGGCGTTGCTTGAAGTAACGCAGGTCGCGCTCCAGGTCGGCCAGGCGCTGCTTGTCGGCCTGATCGCCCTCCGCAGACTGCGCGGCGTGCAGGGCTTGCAGTTCGCCAACCTTGGCCTGCAGCAGTTTCAGGCCCTGTGGTGTGACGTAGTTGGGCTGCGCGCTGACCTGCCGTTCGACTGGCTGATCGGCTTGCGCAGCGGCGTTATCTTCATTGACGAATGCCCGGCTCATGGTTTTCTCCCGTTATAGGGTTTGGGCCATGCTCGCAGGCATTTGGTTGCACAGGATGTCTGAAAGCGACTCATGGCGAGCGATAGGCTCGAGCGGCATCCTGATCCTTCTGTTGCTCCCAGGCTTTGTCCCGTTCATTGAGGTGACTGTTGCGATAGCTCTCACGATCCTCGTTTTCGCGCATGGCCTGACACTGACGGAAACCATCGCTCCAGCCTTCGGCGTAATTCTTGTCCTTCAGGTAGCGCGGGACGTTTTTTCGAAACTCGCCGGTGATGGCCCCGGCGGCCTGTCGACCACTGCTGCACCCATCATCGAACCCGTCGGCGAATGCCGGTGGATAACCCTTGGCGATCAGATCTTCGTGGGTTGTCTGGCAACCAGCGATCAACATCAACAAACTCAACACACCTGCGCAACGCCACATCTCGGACTCCCGGGGCCGTTTAACGGCCTATAAGGGAAGTCTAGGTGCGGGTTCGTCAGGTGTTTGTGGAAGGCCTGTGAAAAATCCATTCAACACCACAACCCCCACCCCCCTGTGGGAGCGAGCCTGCTCGCGAAGGCGGTGGATCAGCCGCCATCGATGTCGGCAGACAGTGCGCATTCGCGAGCAGGCTCGCTCCCACAGGGTGGATCGGTGCATTTTGGTCAGTAGTGATACCACTTCACCTCTAGCATCACTTCATTCTCAGGCGTGGCCAGGTGGCTGAACTCGCGCTGGGCGCTCAGGCGCAAACCGAGGTTGCGCGACAATTCCCACTGCTGGTTCAGGCTCAGGCTACGGCGCACTTCGCCATTGGTGAAGAAATCGCCTTTTGCCTCCAGGCTCAGATTGCCCAGCGGGTTTTTCCACAGCAGGCCGGTGTTGAAACCTGCTGCCGGCGATATGAATTCGGCGAAGTCATTATTGTGCTCCACGCGCACGGTACCCAGGGCGAACCCCAGCATGTCGTCGCCCAGTTGCCAGGTTCCGCCGCCGCCGCCATTGACGTGGCTGACCAGGGTTTCATCGTCATGCTTGCCCGGCACTCGCTCCAGGCCACCAGTGACCTGCCACGACAACGGTTGCAGCAACTCATTGCGCGGGGTCAGGGAGCGAATGGTCGCCAGGTCCAGTTGCTGCACTTGCCAGTCATTGCCTTCGTACTGGCGCAGTTTCAATTGCAGGATCTCGATCTGTGCGCCGAGGGGGAAGCTTTCGGCGTTGTCATTGAGATCGTGATAGGCCATGCGCAAGCCGTACTCGCCAAAGGCGCGGTTGCCACGGGTGCCCAGACCGGCCTGCCAGGTGCGCGACTCATGGCCGTCCTCGGGCAGGCCAGGCTGCGGGATGTCCAGTTCTGGGGCGGGATTGCGGTTGATCGCCCGCAGCAACTCAAAGCTGCGCTGGGCCCGCTGCGGATCTCGCTCCTGGCCGTTGGCGCGATAGCGTTCCAGGCGGTAGGCCGCATCGATGATCAGCGCCTGGCGGTCACGGGGTTGCGCCTTGAATTCGGGCGTTTGCAATTGATTCTGGTCGGCGCTGACCTTCAGTACCCACTGTTGTTCTTCATCGGTCAGTGTCTCGGCTCGGCTCAGCAATTCCCGTTCGCGAGACGGACGATACTGGATGGACTCCACCAGCCCGGCCTCTTTTACGGCCTTGACGGTGTCGGTGGGAATGGCTGTCAGTGGGAATTGCTCGGTCAGGCGCAGACTCGGACGCGCCACTTGCAGCAGTTCCAGCAGGCGATAGGAGCAGTTTTCGTCGAAGAAGAAATAGTCGAACTGAATCTGTTTCAGTTCCCAGACGTGCTCGACCATGCGCGCCGTTTCCTGCTGGGTCAGGTTCAGGCGGTACTCCCACAAGTCACGGTTTTCGAGACTGCGGTATTCCGAGAGCTTTTCCTGGTAAGGCACCAGCGCAAACAGCCCCGGATAGCCCCCCATCAAGCCTTTCCAGGCGTACAGGATGCTGTTGTCGGAACCCTCGATGTAGGCGCCGAAGTTGATCGCGTAACTGAGCAGCGAGGTCTTGTCGTTTTGCACGTCGGCCTGATCGATGCGCAGCAATGTGTGGCCGAACATCGATGACGGGCTGTTCAGGTAGGCCGCCGGGAAGATCATCACCGCGCTGTGGGGCGAAACGTCCTTGAACCATTGATTGAACTCGGCGCAGTCCAAAGCCGGCAGGTCGGTCAGGTTGAGCTGCGCCTTGAGCCAGCGGGTTCGTGCCGGGTAGACGCACTGCGCATGCTGTTCGCCGGAAGTGGCCGGGGCGTACAAGGCTTGCACGGTGGCCGCCAGTTCACGGTCCGGGTGTTCGTTGCCATCGGCGGCAAGAAAAAATTTCTTGTCGCTGACATAGCTACGCCAGCCACCGAGCTTGGCGGTTTCGTAATGGCCCAGGGAGATCCAAAAGGGGTCGTTGGCCAGTTGCTGCAAACGTTGTGGATCGATGTGAGGCGCGGCGGACAGCGGGGCGCAGACACAGAGCGCCAGCCAGGCAAGGCGTTTGAACATAATCAGCAACTTAAACAGGAAAAAAACAAAGACCCAAGGAGGGGGCAGGTCCAAAAAATAAACCCGCTTCCCGAAAGAAGCGGGGTGCGCTGGAGCTTAAGCCTGAGTGGCGTACTTGGCCAGGCGAGGATCGCTCTTGAGAACGGCCAGGGTGTTGGTATGCACATCTTCCGCGGTCACATCAGCTTTGCTGAAGATCTGCTGGAAGTGCTCGTGAGTGACGGCGGCGAAGTGCGCACGGTCTTCCGGCGCCACGCCCAGTACCACGGCGTAGGTGGTCAGCGCTTCGCCCTGACCTTTAGCCATATCTTCGGACAGCTCGTTCATCATGCCATTCATGGCAAACCAGGATTTGCCGCCATAGGTCAGCGACGCGTTGGTCGAGCAACCGTTGGTACCGGAAGTCATACCAAATGTTGCGTTGCCGGAAGTGCCGTTGGTGGTGGATGCCAGGAAGTGAGCCGGGGTGCCACGCTGACCTTCGAACAGCATGTTGCCCCAACCGCAATCCGGGCCGCCTGGCGCCTGAGCCATGGCGTTGATGGATACCGCGGTGAAGAGAGTACCAAGAAGAATCCGTTTCATAGCTTTGTTCTCTTTATGTGCAAACCAATGGACAAGGGTTCTGGCGCCTATCTCGCCAGTGTGGACTGGTTATTAATCCAGTCGCGCAGTTTGGAGTTTAGGCATGATCAAGGGGTTCCGTGATTTTTTGCCAAATATTCGTTGAAAACGCTGATTTGGCGCCGCTCAACGCCGGGCTTTGGCCTTGACTACGTTTTGGCCTTAGGCGCTCCTTGCCAGTCAGGCATGGGCGGCGCCAGAATGCCGCTATCTGCCCCGCCTGATTGTAAGGAAGCCCGATGCCTGATCCTGTTGCTGCCAGCTTGCGTCTAGCGCCTGAAGCGCTGACCCGTCCGTTTTCCGCTGAACAGTTCAGCTTCTCTACCACCAATGATCTGGAGCCCTTTCGCGGTGTGCTTGGCCAGGAACGTGCGGTCGAAGCCTTGCAGTTCGGTGTGGCCATGCCACGCCCCGGTTACAACGTATTCGTCATGGGCGAGCCTGGCACCGGTCGCTTCTCTTTCGTCAAACGCTACCTGAAAGCCGAAGGCAAACGCCTGCAGACCCCGGCGGACTGGGTCTACGTCAATAATTTCGATGAGCCGCGCGAACCGCGTGCCCTGGAGTTGCCATCGGGCACCGCCGGTGCCTTCATCTGTGATATCAACGGCTTGATCGACAACCTGCTGGCGACCTTTCCGGCGGTGTTCGAGCACCCGTCCTACCAGCAGAAAAAAAGCGCCATCGACCGCGCCTTCAATCAGCGCTATGACAAGGCACTGGATGTGATCGAGCGCCTGGCGCTGGAGAAAGACGTCGCGCTCTATCGCGATGCCAGCAATATCGCATTCACTCCGATGCTTGAAGGCAAGGCGTTGGATGAGGCCGAATTCGCCCAATTGCCGGAAGCCGAGCGCGATCGCTTCCACGATGATATTTCCAACCTCGAAGAGCGCCTGAACGAGGAACTCGCCAGCCTGCCGCAATGGAAGCGCGAGTCGAGCAATCAGCTGCGCCATCTGAACGAAGAAACCATCACCCTGGCCCTGCAGCCTTTGCTGTCGCCGTTGTCGGAGAAATACGCCGAGAACGCGGCGGTGTGCGGGTACCTGCAAGCGATGCAGGTGTATTTGCTCAAGACCGTGGTCGAGCAACTGGTCGACGACAGCAAGACCGATGCAGTCGCCCGCAAGCTGCTGGAGGAGCAATACGCGCCGAGCCTGGTGGTCGGGCATTCCGCCAGTGGTGGTGCCCCTGTGGTGTTCGAGCCGCATCCGACCTACGAGAACCTGTTCGGCCGCATCGAATACAGCACCGACCAGGGCGCGCTCTATACCACGTATCGGCAGCTGCGGCCGGGTGCGCTGCACCGGGCCAACGGCGGTTTCCTGATCCTCGAAGCGGATAAAATGCTCAGCGAGCCGTTCGTGTGGGATGCGCTGAAGCGCGCCCTGCAATCGCGCAAACTGAAAATGGAATCGCCACTGGGCGAGATGGGTCGTTTCGCAACCGTCACCCTGACGCCGCAGCACATTCCATTGCAGGTCAAAGTCGTCATCATCGGGGCTCGCCAGCTCTACTACACGCTGCAGGACCTCGATCCGGACTTCCAGGAGATGTTTCGCGTCCTGGTGGATTTCGATGAAGACATTCCGATGGTCGACGAGAGCCTGGAACAGTTCGCCCAGTTGCTCAAGACCCGTACTTCCGAGGAGGGCATGGCGCCGTTGACCGCCGATGCGGTGGCGCGCCTGGCAACCTACAGCGCACGCCTGGCCGAGCATCAGGGGCGGTTGTCGGCACGCATCGGTGATCTGTTCCAGCTGGTCAGCGAGGCGGATTTCATTCGTCACCTGGCCTCGGATGAAATGACCGATGCCGGTCACATCGAGCGGGCACTCAAGGCCAAGGCCACCCGTACTGGACGTGTGTCGGCGCGCATTCTCGATGACATGCTGGCGGGGATCATCCTGATCGACACCGCGGGCGCCGCGGTCGGCAAGTGCAACGGCCTGACGGTGCTGGAAGTCGGCGACTCGGCCTTCGGTGTACCGGCGCGGATCTCCGCCACGGTGTATCCCGGTGGCAGCGGTATCGTCGACATCGAGCGTGAGGTCAACCTCGGTCAGCCCATCCACTCCAAAGGGGTGATGATTCTCACCGGTTACCTGGGCAGCCGTTACGCCCAGGAGTTTCCGCTGGCGATCTCCGCGAGCATTGCGCTGGAGCAGTCCTATGGCTACGTCGATGGTGACAGTGCTTCCCTGGGCGAGGCGTGCACCCTGATCTCGGCCTTGTCGAAAACCCCGCTCAAGCAGTGCTTTGCGATTACCGGCTCGATCAACCAGTTCGGTGAAGTGCAGGCCGTGGGCGGCGTCAACGAGAAAATCGAGGGGTTCTTCCGTCTCTGTGAAGCGCGCGGACTGACGGGCGAACAGGGAGCAATCATTCCCCATGCCAACGTTGCCACGCTGATGCTTGACGAGAAAGTGCTGGCCGCTGTGCGCGCCGGTCAGTTCCACGTCTACGCCGTGCGTCAGGCCGACGAGGCGCTGAGCCTGCTGGTGGGTGAGCCGGCGGGCGAGCCGGATGAAAATGGCGAGTTCCCTGAAGGTAGCGTCAACGCACGGGTGGTGGAGCGCTTGCGGGTGATCGCGGAGATGATCAGCGAAGATGACCTGAAAGAGGCAGAGAAGGAAATGGCTGTGGAGGCGCTGGTGGAGGCCAAGCCGGCCTGACAAAAACCTGAGCTTCACCCCGATCCACTGTGGGAGCGAGCCTGCTCGCGAAGACGGATTTTCATTCAGCATTGATGTTGGATGATCGTCCGCTTTCGCGAGCAGGCTCGCTCCCACATTTGCTTGTGAATCGCAATAAAGTGCCATCACTCTGGCGCCAATATTCACACAGTGACCATTCGGCGCCTTCTGGTCTTACTTGACGTACTAGTCAAACTTTTCCTCTATTCTCTGCTCAAGGATATCGACAGTATCACTGGATCGAGACAGCCTCCCCGTGGAGGCTGAATACCGGATTTACCGAGGGTCGCCGCCATGCCGCGCAACCTCTGCCTCACTCGTCAATGTCTAGGTCTTGTGACTCGTATCGAATGCGCCATCCGCCCCCTGGCGGGCGATACGGGGATGTGGACCTTACTCTTCGCCGCCGGAATGGCCGGTGAACAACCTTCAGCCATCAAAGCCCAAGGCCCGTTCCATGGCCCTTTTGTGGCTGAGTCCATCCTCGATACCATCGTTGAAAGCCTGACCCTGCACGGCTATGAACTGGCCGATGACCCGCAGATCTGGTGCCTGCATCTGCAAGCCCAGTTGCGGGAAATCAACGGTGGTCGTTGTCGTAGCGTGGGTGGTTTCGAGTTCCGGCCCGAGCACTGACAGCGCTATTGGGCCTGGCTGGACATGTCAGCCTTGTCGAGCTTGACCTCAAAACCATATTGCACGGTGGCGAGGTCAGTTCGTTGATAGGTTTCCAGGCGCGTGGGTTGACCGTAGAAGTAATGCACGGCGAATAACGCGGGGCCTTCTGTGCTCGCGTCATGGCTGACCGCAAGAATTTCCTTCAGGTAATTGCCGCTGTCATCCTTGGCAAAAAAACGCCAGTCCGGATCGGGAAACACTTTCGAATCCACCACCAGCGCATTGCCTTTGAGTTCAAGACCCTTGGGCAATTGATGGGCATCGAACGTCTGCTTTTCGACAGTGGCCAGAAACAGCGGGATGGAGCCAACCACAAAGGCGGGTGTCTGTGGAAACAGGTTCAGGTCGTAGGTGATCGTGCCGCCCAGGGGGTCGACCTCATACGCCTCTGGTGGCAATTCGATCGACCCATCGCGCTTGCCGCTGCTGTCTTCGGTGAAGAAGCTGACCGGACTATCGCCCGGGTTGAAAGAGCTACCGAGCAATTCATCATTGAAGCTGCGCAGGTGAGTGAACTCGACGCGCGCAGCGCTGGGATCCTCGACCGATTGAGTGATCCTGACGCCTTTTTTCAACTGCTCAGGGGTCAAGGTCGCGCCCTTGAGCCAGGTCGGGGCATTGTCGTCGTAGACTACCACCGGCAAGCTCAGCGGCTGGATGGTTTTCGCCGTGGTATGGCGGTCGAAGCGGCGTACCGGCAGGTCCAGGTCCTTGCGAGTCACCGTAACGCCGGAGAAATCCAGCAGGCTGACTTCAAGGGTTTCGATGGTCCCGTTGAAATACACCTTGGAGTAGTGGCGTTTCTGTTGTTTCTCGAAGGTTCGCTGCTCTTCATTGAGCTGTTTTTCCAGCGACTCGCTCCAGAGTTTCTGTTGCTGCAACTTCGCCAGTTGTTTCTGGTAGAAGGCAATTTGCGCGGCATTCTCATTGATCGAGCCTGAGCGCGACAGAAACTGCCCGGTGGTATCCCTGGCCTGGACAATCAGCGGATTCAACGGTGTTTCGGCGATCTCGGGGGCTGGCGGCTCGCTATTGCTGAACTCGATTTCGGCGTAGTTGTCCCCAAGTTTCACCAAGGTGACGCTCAAATTGTCGTTGGTGCGGGTCTGGCCGATGTCCTTTTTCGTCAGGTCGAAGCTGTAGAGCCGGCGCGGTGCAATGACTTCCACCGTGCCTTGCAGGCTCACCGGTTGTGGCTGATTCTTGATATCGACGTCCAGTCCTTCAATGAACGGATAGGTCACGGTCAGGTCGTCAGGGTTGGTCACGTTGGAGCTCGATGGGCTCAACTGAATGCCCGGGTCGGTTTCCGACCATTCCGGCTGGAAGGCGATAACCCGTTTGTTGCTCAGGGTGACCGACTGCCATTGCAGGCCATGGGGAAACAGAAACGCCGCCGGGATGCTGAAGTTGAAGGGGAACACCGGTTGCAGGTCCGTCAGGTAGTCGGAGCTGGAGTCCTTGTGCAGGACGAAAAGGCCATTGATGTACGTGTCAACCAGGGCCTGTGGCGTTGGGTAGTGCTTGAGCACGGCGAGGGCGTCTTCACCGTATTCGGTTTCCACGGGCTTGCTGTCGAGCTTGAGTTGCGCGCGCTCAAGCAGCAAAAGCGAACCGCCCAGTTCGGCCACCGCATCCTTGAGTTTCGGGTCCTCGATGGCATCCAGGGACTTCTCGAACTGCGCAGTCTTTTCCTCAAGGCTGACCTGCCGTTTCTCGTCGCTGGGCGAGCAGGCGCTGATCAGCAGGGCCATGAAAATCCCGGCACTCGTTAATGGCAATCGCCCATCCATTTCCAGTCTTCCTGTCCGATGTCATTTTGCTGTCAATGGTTTGGACACTAGCAGAAAAAATTTGATACACACACGCAGGTAGCGGATTTCCCAATGGTTTCTGGGTATTACAGACGGCTGTTATACTCACGGCCATTTCAAGTCCGCCTGTGAGATTCAATGGAACGCTTTATCGAAAATGCAATGTACGCCTCGCGCTGGCTGCTGGCGCCGATCTACTTCGGTTTATCCCTCGGGCTGTTGGCACTGGCACTGAAATTCTTCCAGGAAGTCTTCCACGTTATCCCCAACGTCTTCTCGATGGCCGAATCGGACCTGATCCTGGTGTTGCTGTCGCTCATTGACATGGCGCTGGTAGGCGGTTTGCTGGTGATGGTGATGATTTCCGGCTACGAGAACTTCGTGTCTCAACTGGACATCGACGACAGCAAGGAGAAGCTCAACTGGTTGGGCACCATGGACTCCTCGTCGCTGAAAATGAAGGTGGCCGCGTCGATCGTGGCGATCTCGTCGATCCACCTGCTGCGTATCTTCATGGACGCCAAGAACGTCGATCCCGAGCATTTGCAGTGGTATGTCATCATTCACATGACCTTTGTGGTGTCCGCATTTGCCATGGGTTACCTGGATAAAGTGACCAAGCACTAAACAACGGCTGTCCTGTTGTTATGCGCCGCCCGTCTGTTGCAAAACAGACGGGCGGCGTCGTTTATGGCTTGTGCTTTGATGCGCCGAGGCATATCCCTGTAAGGGTGTTGGCTCGTCACTGCGTGAGGTGCGCTCATGAACCTGCAAGAGTTGAATGCCTATGCCGTCGCCGGGAAGGTCGATGAGTTGAACCTGATCTCCATGGAAGGAGGCATTTACCTGCTTGAGGCGCGTATGCACGGAGCGGCGTATCCATTGAGTGATGCGCCAGGTCACACGATGCAGTTGCGCTCGGTGGAACATGCACGCGAGGTGCTACGCTCCTTTCCCAAGTTGCACTTCAACCTTGTCCACACCGTCGTGCATG
This sequence comes from Pseudomonas sp. G5(2012), assembly GCF_000408945.1. Classification (NCBI taxonomy): domain Bacteria; kingdom Pseudomonadati; phylum Pseudomonadota; class Gammaproteobacteria; order Pseudomonadales; family Pseudomonadaceae; genus Pseudomonas; species Pseudomonas sp. G5(2012). Next base: position 87,992 of record NZ_APIO01000059.1, on the reverse strand, counting down.
ACGAGATGTGCGGGCTGGTTGCCGATGTGGAGGAAAACCTGAAGGTGCCGATCGCCTGACGTCCCTCATCAATGGCATGACATCTGTGCTAGTCTGCTGGCCCTTTTGGTTCCGGGCGCTCCGGGACGCGCTGTGCACGCACGGCCAGTTCCCGAGCCGTCCGCACAGCGGAGCAGTGTCATGTCCGAAGTAAATCTGTCCACCGACGAAACCCGCGTCAGCTACGGCATCGGCCGTCAGCTGGGCGACCAGCTGCGCGACAACCCGCCACCGGGCGTTAGCCTGGACGCGATCCTGGCAGGCCTGACCGACGCGTTTGCCGGTAAGCCAAGCCGTGTTGGCCAGGAAGAAATGTCTGCAAGCTTCAAGGTAATTCGCGAAATCATGCAGGCCGAAGCTGCAGCCAAGGCTGAAGCAGCCGCTGGCGAAGGCCTGGCCTTCCTGGCTGAAAACGCCAAGCGTGACGGCATCACCACCCTGGCTTCCGGCCTGCAGTTCGAAGTACTGTCCGCCGGTGAAGGCGCCAAGCCATCCCGTGAAGATACCGTGCGTACCCACTACCACGGCACCCTGATCGACGGCACCGTGTTCGACAGCTCCTACGAGCGCGGCGAGCCTGCGGAATTCCCGGTCGGTGGCGTGATCGCTGGCTGGACCGAAGCCCTGCAACTGATGAATGCCGGCAGCAAATGGCGTCTGTATGTGCCGAGCGAACTGGCTTACGGCGCTCAAGGCGTTGGCAGCATTCCGCCGCACAGCGTACTGGTGTTCGACGTCGAGCTGCTGGACGTTCTGTAATACCTGACCCTGTAGGAGCGAGCATGCTCGCGATGGGCGTGAACGATAACGCGTGCATTCTGAATGAGCGCGGTGTCCTTGAGTCCATCGCGAGCATGCTCGCTCCTACAAGGGTTTGCGTTTCTCATAGTTCTATCTTGTGATGCAGTTCATTGGTCGGGCGCAATGCCCGGGCATAGCAGAACAGAAACAGGTTTCTCACCACTTCCTTGAGCACCACCGGCTCGCTGGAACTCAAGCCGTTGACGTCCAGGTCACCCTGATCCTGCAGTTCGTTCAAGGCTTCTTCTTCCAGCACTGCACAGACTTCCCCGGTTTCCCGATGCAGGATCCTGAGGTAGGGGTGTGGACGGTCCAGCCAGGCATCGATCAAATAAGTCATGGGTTCTCATCTCCATTGATGGGGTTCAATGAGAATAATTCGTATTCAATAAATAGCAAGGGCCTATTGGCTGATCCGTGATTTTTCTGGGTAAAGATTGCGTAAGGTCAAAACGGCTGGCGTTTGGCTATTGCGAGGGTTCATTGGGCGAGGCGGGGAGGGCGAAGCACCACCCCACGTCAGGACGCGGGGTGGCGTACAGCTGAATCAGACTTTTCTGACGAATTCAGATTTGAGCTTCATCGGGCCGATGCCGTCGATCTTGCAGTCGATGTCGTGATCGCCATCGCACAGGCGGATGTTCTTGACCTTGGTGCCCACCTTGACCACCAGCGACGTGCCCTTGACCTTGAGGTCCTTGATGACGGTGATGGTGTCGCCGTCCTGCAGGACATTGCCCACCGAATCCTTTTTCACTGCATCATCGGACACAGCTTCGGCTTCGCCGCTGGCGGACCATTCGTGGGCGCACTCAGGGCAGATCAGCTGGGCGCCGTCTTCATAGGTGTATTCGGAATTGCATTTCGGGCAGGGTGGCAACGTGCTCACTAAGGCTCCTTGGATTCAGGATCGCTAAAAAGCGCACATTATATAGGGTTTTAGGTGAGAGAGGGGGTGGGACCTGTAGGAGCCGGCTTGCTGGCGATGCATCCAACTCGGTGTGTCAGGAACACCGTGGTGATGCAATCGCCAGCAAGCCGGCTCCTACAAGTGCAGATCAGTGTGTGCGGGCGACTGCAAACTCGCTCAATTCAACCAGTGCATCGCGGTATTCGCTGGCGGGCAGCGCGTCGAGACACTTGATCGCACGGGCCACATAGTCGCGGGCGAGCTGGGCGGTGTAATCCAGTGAGCCGGAGGCTTCCACAGCTTCGCGGATGTTTTCCAGGTCTTCGATACCGCCTTTCTGGATCGCCTTGCGCACCAGGGCTGCCTGCTCCGGCGTACCTTCGCGCATGGTGTAGATCAGCGGCAGGGTGGGCTTGCCTTCGGCCAGGTCGTCACCGACGTTCTTGCCCAGGGTCTCGGCGTCGCCTTTGTAGTCCAGCAGGTCGTCGACCAGTTGGAAGGCCACGCCCAGATGGTCGCCGAAGGTGCGCAGCGCTTCGCACTGCTCAGGTGTCGCGCCGGCCAGGGCTGCCGCACTGTGGGTCGAGGCTTCGAAGAGCATCGCGGTCTTGCCGCGGATGACCTCCATGTAGGTTTCTTCGGTGGTGCTGGCATCGCGGACCTTCGACAGCTGCAACACTTCGCCTTCGGCGATGATGCGCGTGGCTTGCGAAAGGATCTTCATCACCGGCATGGAGCCCAGCTCGACCATCATTTCGAAGGAGCGCGAATACAGGAAGTCGCCCACCAGCACGCTCGGCGCGTTGCCCCACATGGCATTGGCCGTCGAACGGCCACGGCGCATGCCGGACATGTCGACCACGTCGTCATGCAGCAGGGTAGCGGTGTGCAGGAATTCGATGGTGGCGGCCAGCAGGCGCAGGTCGTCGCCTTCGCGGCCGAGGGCCTTGCCACACAGCAGCACCAGTAACGGACGCAGGCGTTTACCGCCGGCCGAGGTAATGTAATCGCCGATTTTCGATACCAGCGGCACTCGGGAAGTCAGCTGCTTCTTGATGATGCCGTCGACGGCGCTAAAATCGTCCGCCACCGCGCGGTAGAAAGCTTGGGGTTGCATCAGCGACAGTTGCTCCAGAAGGGTTGCGCGGCATGCTAGGACCCACGCCAGCAGGTGTCAAGGCGCGATGGACGGCCTATTGCAAGGCGCTCGTGCCTTGCGTACAATCGCGCACCCTGAACTTCCTGGGCAGCACCTGCCTTACGCAATTGCAAGCGGGCCTCCAGCCCCATGCAGCCATGCCAGCCAATACCTCTTCTTATAAAGAGCTGGGTGAGCAGGATTATCGGAGAAATACCATGTCTTATGCAGTAATCGTTACTGGCGGCAAGCAGTATAAAGTCGCCCCAGGTGAATACCTGAAGATCGAAAAACTGGAAATCGCTACCGGCGAATCCGTTACCTTTGATCGCGTTCTGTTGGTTGCCAACGGTGACGACGTGAATATCGGCGCTCCAGTTGTTGCTGGCGCTACCGTTGTGGCTGAAGTGATCTCCCAAGGTCGTCACGATAAAGTCCGCATCATCAAGTTCCGTCGCCGTAAGCACCACATGAAGCGTATGGGCCACCGCCAGTGGTACACCGAGATCAAAATCACCGGTATTCAGGCTTAATTACAGCCTAATTCCTCACTAGGAGAATTGAACTCATGGCACACAAAAAAGCTGGTGGTAGTACCCGTAACGGTCGCGACTCAGAAGCCAAACGCCTTGGCGTGAAGATGTATGGCGGCCAGGCTATCAAAGCAGGCAACATCATCGTGCGTCAGCGCGGCACCCAATTCCACGCTGGCTACGGCGTTGGCATGGGTAAAGATCACACTCTCTTCGCTAAAGTCGAAGGCGTGATCAAGTTCGAAGTAAAAGGCGCCTTCGGTCGTCGTTACGTGAGCGTAGTCGCGGCTTAATCGCGCGATCGCTGGAAAAGCCCTGTCTCGCGACGGGGCTTTTTCGTTTGTGGGGTGAGTCTCTTGCAAAACTGTTTGTATGGGCTGCCGGCGCTGGTTTTAGCGGTCGTTGATTGGAGTCGCTGCGCTCATTTTTGCAAGAGTCTTATGTCTTAGTGTTTTTCGGCTCGTCCGTATGGCGAGAGGCGTTGTGTTATGAAGTTTGTTGATGAAGTATCGATCCGAGTAAAGGCTGGCGACGGCGGTAACGGCTGCATGAGTTTCCGTCGCGAAAAATTCATCGAAAACGGTGGTCCGAACGGTGGTGATGGTGGTGACGGCGGCTCGGTCTACATGATCGCCGACGAAAACCTCAACACCCTGGTCGACTATCGTTACACCCGGCACTTCGATGCCGAGCGTGGCTCCAATGGTGGCAGCACCGACTGCACCGGCAAGAAGGGTGAGGATCTGGTGCTGCGCGTACCGGTCGGCACCACCGTGATCGACTCCGCTACCCAGGAAGTGATCGGTGACCTGACCAAGGCTGGCCAGAAGCTGCTGGTGGCACATGGCGGTTGGCACGGTTTGGGTAACACCCGTTTCAAATCCAGTACCAACCGTGCGCCACGCCAGACTACGCCGGGCAAGCCGGGCGAGCAGCGTGACCTCAAGCTGGAAATGAAGGTGCTGGCGGACGTGGGTCTGCTGGGCTTGCCGAACGCTGGTAAAAGTACCTTTATCCGTTCGGTATCCGCTGCCAAGCCGAAAGTCGCCGACTATCCGTTTACCACTCTGGTGCCAAACCTGGGTGTGGTCAGCGTCGATCGCTGGAAAAGCTTCGTGGTCGCGGACATCCCGGGCCTGATTGAAGGTGCTTCCGACGGCGCCGGCCTGGGGATTCGTTTCCTCAAGCACTTGTCGCGTACCCGCCTGCTGCTGCACCTCGTCGACATGGCGCCGCTGGATGACACCAGTGCTCCGGACGCTGCCGAGGTCATCGTCAACGAGCTGACCAAGTTCAGCCCGTCCCTGGCTGAACGTGATCGTTGGCTGATCCTCAACAAGTGCGACCAGATCCTTGAAGAAGAGCACGATGAGCGGGTCAAGGAAATCGTCGATCGCCTGGAGTGGACCGGTCCGGTCTACGTGATCTCGGCCATCGCCAAGCAGAACACCGAGCGTCTGTGTCACGACATCATGCGTTACCTGGAAGATCGTGCCGATCGCCTGGCCAATGACCCGGCCTACAAGGAAGAGCTGGCCGATCTCGATCAGCGCATCGAAGACGAAGCCCGTGCCCAGCTGCAGGCGCTGGACGATCAGCGTGCCTTGCGTCGTAGCGGCGTGAAGTCGGTCCACGACATCGGCGACGATGATTGGGACGAAGAAGATGTGGATGACGAAGACGGTCCGGAAATCATTTACGTGCGTGACTGATTCGTTGCGATAAACTTAAGCGCCGCTCAATCGAGCGGCGTTTTAGTATCTGGAAATCGATCGTTGGTCACGAATAACCACGAATAACGTCACGGGCAGTGCCAGGTCGCGCTGCCCTCAAGCTAAGGTTGAAGATGATGCGGAGCAAGGTGACAGGTGCGCAGCGTTGGGTCGTGAAGATCGGCAGCGCTTTGCTGACAGCGGACGGCAAGGGCCTGGATCGCGCGGCAATGGGTGTCTGGGTTGAACAGATGGTGGCCTTGCATGAGGCGGGTGTCGAGTTGGTGCTGGTGTCCTCCGGGGCGGTGGCGGCCGGCATGAGCCGTCTGGGCTGGACCGCGCGACCCAGTGCGATGCACGAGCTCCAGGCCGCTGCTGCAATCGGCCAGATGGGCTTGGTGCAGGCCTGGGAGTCGAGCTTTGCCGAGCATGGTCGACACACTGCGCAAATTCTCCTGACGCACGATGACCTGTCCGACCGCAAGCGCTACCTGAACGCCCGCAGCACCTTGCGTGCGCTGGTCGAGTTGAAGGTCATTCCGGTGATCAACGAGAACGATACTGTGGTCACCGACGAAATCCGTTTCGGCGACAACGATACCCTCGCGGCGCTGGTGGCTAACCTGGTCGAGGCTGACCTGCTGGTGATCCTGACGGATCGCGATGGCATGTTCGATGCCGATCCGCGCAACAATCCAGATGCCCAGCTGATCTACGAGGCGCGTGCCGATGATCCGGCGCTCGACGCGGTGGCAGGCGGTACCGGTGGAGCGCTGGGACGCGGTGGCATGCAAACCAAGCTGCGCGCGGCACGCCTGGCGGCGCGGTCCGGTGCGCATACGATCATCGTGGGTGGTCGACTGGAGCGCGTTCTGGATCGCCTTAAGGCGGGTGAGCGCATTGGCACCTTGCTCTCGCCTGAGCGCGGCATGCTGGCGGCACGCAAGCAGTGGCTGGCCGGGCATCTGCAAACCCGTGGCACCCTGGTGTTGGACGCGGGTGCGGTGACGGCGTTGTCCCAAGGTAACAAGAGCCTGCTGCCGGTTGGGGTCAAATTGGTCCAGGGTAGCTTCCGTCGCGGCGAAATGGTGGTGTGCGTGGCGCCAGACGGTCGTGAAATTGCCCGTGGGTTGGCCAACTACAGTGCGCTGGAAGCACAAAAAATCATCGGTCAGTCGTCTGAGGCGATTGTCGGTCTCTTGGGTTATATGGCGGAACCGGAACTGGTTCATCGCGATAATCTGATTCTGGTCTGAAGGAATACCTGATGCGCATGGCAAAAGGATTGTTGGGGTTGCTGTTGGCGATGCCGCTGCTGGCGTCGGCTGAGGAAATTGGCCAGGTGTCGACGGTGTTCAAGTTTGTCGGCCCGAACGATCGCATCGTGGTCGAGGCGTTTGACGATCCCAAGGTCGAGGGTGTGACGTGCTACCTGTCGCGCGCCAAGACCGGGGGTGTGAAGGGTGGGCTTGGATTGGCCGAGGATCGTGCCGAGGCGTCCATTGCCTGTCGTCAGGTCGGGCCCATCAGCTTCAAGGGTGAGCTCAAGGACGGTGACGAGGTGTTCAAGGAGCGTACCTCCCTGGTGTTCAAGACCATGCAGGTGGTGCGATTCCTCGATAAGAAGCGCAATACGCTGGTGTATCTGGTGTACAGCGATCGGTTGATCGAGGGCAGTCCGCAGAGTGCGGTGACAGCGATTCCGATTTTGCCTTGGGCGAGCGCTCAATAAGTAAACGAAAATCCAAGTGTGGGAGTGGGCTTGCTCGCGAAAGCGCAGTGTCAGTCGATGCAGGTGTCGCCTGATGCGCCGCTTTCGCGAGCAAGCCCGCTCCCACAATTGTTTTGTGTGTTCATCAAATCGCAGGCAATAAAAAACCGACCCTGAGGTCGGTTTTTTAATGAACGAGTCGCTTAGGCAGCAGCGGCAACGTTCAGGGCCTTTACGTGGCCATTCAGGCGGCTCTTATGACGAGCAGCCTTGTTCTTGTGGATGATGCCTTTATCGGCCATACGGTCGATAACTGGCACAGCCAGAACGTAAGCAGCTTGAGCTTTTTCAGCGTCTTTTGCGTCGATGGCCTTAACTACATTCTTGATGTAGGTACGAACCATGGAACGCAGGCTGGCGTTGTGGCTGCGACGCTTCTCAGCCTGTTTTGCACGTTTTTTGGCGGAAGGTGAGTTGGCCACCGTCGAGCTCCTCGAAAGACTTTTTAGGAAATAGCAAACAAAATAGGCCGCGAATCATGCCGATGAGTTGAGGTCTTGTCAAGGGCGGTTGAAACGTTCCGCTAAGTGGTAGGTGCAACACCTCTGGATATTTCTTTCCAGCGTGCGACCTGTAAACTCGCGAGCTTTGGCTCTGTGCTGTTGCGGCGCGGAGTATCGCATAAGTAGGCGCGTAGTTCGCCTGCTGTTTATCGACAGGCACGAACTCTTTTAATGAATCTGCTCAAATCGTTGGCCGCTGTCAGCTCTATCACGATGCTTTCCCGGGTTTTGGGGTTTGTTCGTGACACCCTTATTGCACGTGCATTCGGCGCGGGAATGGCGACCGACGCCTTTTTCATCGCCTTCAAGTTGCCCAACCTGTTGCGGCGGATTTTTGCCGAAGGGGCGTTTTCCCAGGCATTCGTACCGATTCTGGCCGAATACAAAAGCCAGAAGGGCGATGAGGCGACGCGAACCTTCATTGCCTATGTTTCTGGCCTGCTGACACTGGTGCTGGCGCTCGTCACGGCGTTGGGCATGCTTGCCGCCCCCTGGGTCATCTGGGTGACCGCGCCGGGTTTCACCAATACGCCGGAGAAGTTCGAGCTGACCACCAGCTTGCTGCGAGTGACCTTTCCGTACATCTTGCTGATTTCCCTGTCCTCATTGGCTGGCGCGATCCTTAACACCTGGAACCGCTTTTCTGTGCCGGCGTTTGTGCCGACCCTGCTGAACGTCAGCATGATTATCTTTGCGCTGTTCCTGACGCCGTACTTCGATCCGCCGGTGATGGCGCTGGGCTGGGCGGTGCTGGCGGGCGGTCTGGCGCAGTTGCTTTACCAACTGCCACACCTGAAAAAAATCGGCATGCTGGTCCTGCCGCGCCTGAGTTTGCGCGACAGCGGCGTCTGGCGGGTGATGAAGCAGATGCTGCCGGCGATTCTCGGGGTGTCGGTGAGTCAAATCTCGTTGATCATCAACACCATCTTTGCGTCCTTCCTGGTTGCCGGCTCGGTGTCCTGGATGTACTACGCCGACCGCCTGATGGAGTTGCCGTCCGGTGTGCTGGGCGTGGCATTGGGCACGATTCTGCTGCCGACCCTGGCCAAGACCTACGCCAGCCAGGACCGCCAGGAATATTCGCGAATCCTCGATTGGGGCCTGCGCCTGTGTTTCGTGCTGGTATTGCCTTGTGCCCTGGCGTTGGGGATTCTGGCCGAGCCGCTGACGGTTTCACTGTTCCAGTACGGTCAGTTCGATGCCCATGACGCGGCCATGACCCAGCGTGCGCTGATTGCCTACTCTGTCGGTTTGCTCGGGATTATCGTGATCAAAGTACTGGCGCCAGGCTTTTATGCGCAACAAAACATCCGCACGCCGGTAAAAATCGCGATTTTCACCCTGGTGGTCACCCAGTTGTTCAACCTGCTGTTGATCGGCCCGCTGGCCCATGCCGGCCTTGCGCTTGCCATCAGTGCCGGTGCCTGCCTGAATGCCGGGCTGCTGTTCTATCAACTGCGCAAGCAGCAGATGTACCAGCCGCAACCGGGTTGGGCGAAGTTTGGCTTCAAGCTGGTGGTCGCGGTGACGGTGATGTCCGCTGTGCTGCTGGCGGGGATGCATTTCATGCCCGCCTGGGGCGAAGGGCAGATGCTTGAGCGGTTCCTGCGCCTGGGCGCTTTGGTCATCGCCGGTGTGGTGGCTTATTTCGGCATGTTAGTGTTGATGGGCTTCAGGTTGCGCGACTTCAATCGCAAGGCGCTTGGCTAAAGCCAGGGCCTCGATAAACATGGGCGAGTCGGCGTTTTTGTCGGCTCGATTACTTTGGGATACGGTGTTGCCTGTCGTCGGCCGCCGGGTGTGGTTATAATCGACCACTTTATGAGCAAGAAGCGCGTTATGCAGCTGGTTCGAGGCCTCCACAATCTGCGCCCCCAGCATCGGGGCTGTGTCGCCACTATTGGCAACTTTGACGGTGTACACCGTGGCCACCAGGCTATCCTGGCGCGGCTGCGCGAGCGTGCGCTCGAGTTGGGCGTGCCCAGCTGCGTGGTTATTTTCGAGCCGCAGCCCCGGGAATTCTTCGCCCCTGACACGGCGCCAGCGCGTCTGGCCCGGCTGCGTGACAAGCTGCAGCTGTTGGCTGCCGAAGGGGTCGACCGAGTCCTGTGCCTGGCATTCAACCAGCGCCTGAGCAAGCTCAGCGCCAGTGAGTTCGTCGAAACCATCCTGGTTGACGGTCTCGGCGTGCAGCACCTTGAAGTCGGCGACGACTTCCGTTTTGGCTGTGACCGGGCAGGGGATTTCGATTTCCTGCAACAGGCTGGCGTCATGCAGGGTTTCACCGTCGAAGCGGCGCAAACCGTCGAGCTCGATGGCATTCGCGTCAGCAGCACCCAGGTGCGTAATGCGCTGGCCGCTGCTGATTTCGCCCTCGCGGAGCGTTTACTGGGCCGTCCATACCGGATCGCCGGTCGCGTGTTGCATGGCCAGAAGCTGGCCCGGCAGTTGGGTACGCCCACCGCCAATATCCAGCTCAAGCGTCGTCGCGTGCCGCTGACCGGGGTTTATCTGGTCAGTATCGACCTGGACGGCAAGACCTGGCCTGGCGTCGCCAATATCGGCGTTCGACCCACGGTCCAGGGAGATGGCAGAGCCCACCTCGAAGTACATCTTTTAGATTTTGCCGGCGATCTGTATGACCGGCGTATGACGGTGGTTTTCCACCAAAAGCTGCGTGAAGAGCAGCGTTTCGCCTCTCTGGAGGCGCTTAAGACGGCGATCAATGCGGATGTCGCCGCCGCCCGTGCCCTGTCGCACCTAGCGCCAATCGCTAATGAAGAGCCTTAAATGACCGACTATAAAGCCACGCTAAACCTTCCGGACACCGCCTTCCCAATGAAGGCCGGCCTGCCTCAGCGCGAACCGCAGATTCTGCAGCGCTGGGACAGCATTGGCCTGTACGGAAAGTTGCGCGAGATTGGCAAGGATCGTCCGAAGTTCGTCCTGCACGACGGTCCTCCATACGCCAACGGCACGATTCACATCGGTCACGCACTGAACAAGATTCTGAAGGACATGATCATTCGTTCGAAGACCCTGTCGGGCTTCGATGCGCCTTATGTTCCGGGTTGGGACTGCCATGGCCTGCCGATCGAGCACAAGGTCGAAGTGACCCACGGCAAGAACCTGGGCGCGGACAAGACCCGCGAACTGTGCCGTGCCTACGCCACCGAGCAGATCGAAGGGCAGAAATCCGAATTCATCCGTCTAGGCGTGCTGGGCGACTTCGCCAACCCGTACAAGACCATGGATTTCAAGAACGAGGCCGGTGAAATCCGTGCCCTCGCCGAAATCGTCAAGGGCGGTTTCGTGTTCAAGGGCCTCAAGCCTGTGAACTGGTGCTTCGATTGCGGTTCGGCCCTGGCCGAGGCGGAAGTCGAGTACGAGAACAAGAAGTCCTCGACCATCGACGTGGCATTCCCGATTGCCGACGAAGCCAAGCTGGCTGCCGCGTTCGGTCTGCCTTCGCTGGACAAACCCGCGTCGATCGTGATCTGGACCACCACCCCGTGGACCATCCCGGCCAACCAGGCGCTGAACGTCCACCCGGAATTCAACTACGCCCTGGTCGATGTCGGCGACAAACTGCTGGTGTTGGCTGAAGAGCTGGTCGAGTCATGCCTGGCACGCTACAGCCTGGAAGGTTCGGTCATCGCGATTGCCTCGGGCAAAGCGCTGGAACTGATCAACTTCCGCCACCCGTTCTACGACCGCCTGTCGCCTGTCTACCTGGCTGACTATGTCGAACTGGGCGCCGGCACCGGCGTGGTTCACTCTGCCCCGGCCTACGGTGTGGACGACTTCGTGACCTGCAAGAAATACGGCATGGTCAACGATGACATCCTCAACCCGGTACAAAGCAACGGCGTCTACGCGACCTCGCTGGAATTCTTCGGCGGCCAGTTCATCTGGAAGGCCAACCCGGCCATCGTCGACAAGCTGACCGAAGTGGGCGCGCTGCTGCACACGACCATCATCGAACACAGCTACATGCACTGCTGGCGCCACAAGACTCCGCTGATCTACCGTGCCACCGCGCAGTGGTTCATCGGCATGGACAAGCAGCCAACCACCGGCGACACCCTGCGCCAGCGCTCGCTCAAAGCCATTGAAGAAACCCAGTTCGTACCGGCCTGGGGCCAGGCGCGACTGCACTCGATGATTGCCAACCGTCCGGACTGGTGCATCTCCCGCCAGCGCAATTGGGGTGTGCCGATCCCGTTCTTCCTGAACAAGGAAAGCGGCGAACTGCACCCACGCACCGTCGAATTGATGGAAGAAGTTGCCAAGCGCGTCGAAGTCGAAGGCATCGAGGCCTGGTTCAAGCTGGACGCCGCCGAGCTGCTGGGCGATGAAGCGCCACAGTACGACAAGATCAGCGACACCCTCGACGTCTGGTTCGACTCGGGTACCACCCACTGGCACGTCCTGCGCGGTTCGCACCCGATGGGCCACGAAAGCGGTCCACGCGCCGACCTGTACCTGGAAGGTTCGGACCAGCACCGCGGCTGGTTCCATTCGTCGCTGCTGACCGGTTGCGCCATCGACAACCACGCGCCGTATCGCGAGCTGCTGACCCACGGTTTCACCGTTGACGAGTCCGGCCGCAAGATGTCCAAGTCGTTGGGCAACGTCATTGCACCGCAGAAGGTCAACGACACCCTGGGTGCCGATATCATGCGCCTGTGGGTCGCTTCTACCGACTACTCCGGTGAAATGGCAGTGTCCGAGCAGATCCTGCAACGCAGTGCGGACGCCTACCGGCGTATCCGTAACACCGCGCGTTTCCTGCTCTCGAACCTGACCGGCTTCAACCCGGCCACCGACCTGCTGCCGGCCGAAGAAATGCTGGCACTGGACCGTTGGGCCGTGGATCGCACCCTGCTGCTGCAACGTGAGCTGCAAGAGCACTACGGTGAATACCGCTTCTGGAACGTGTACTCGAAGATCCACAACTTCTGCGTGCAGGAGCTGGGCGGTTTCTACCTGGACATCATCAAGGACCGCCAGTACACCACGGGTGCCGACAGCAAGGCCCGTCGTTCGTGCCAGACCGCGCTGTTCCACATCTCCGAAGCGCTGGTGCGCTGGATCGCCCCGATCCTGGCGTTTACCGCCGACGAGCTGTGGCAATACCTGCCGGGCGAGCGCAACGAGTCCGTCATGCTCAACACCTGGTACGAAGGCCTGAGCGAACTGCCGGAAGGCTTCGAGCTGGGTCGCGCCTACTGGGACCGCATCATGGAAGTGAAGGTCGCGGTCAACAAAGAGATGGAAATCCAGCGCGCGGCCAAGGCCGTCGGTGGCAACCTGCAAGCCGAAGTGACGCTGTTCGCCGAAGACGCGCTGAGCGCCGACCTGGCCAAGCTGAGCAACGAACTGCGTTTCGTCCTGATCACCTCCACCGCCAGCGTTGCACCTTTTGTTCAGGCGCCAGCGGACGCGGTAGTCACCGAAGTCAGCGGCTTGAAGCTGAAAATCGTCAAGTCGGCCTTCGCCAAGTGCGCCCGTTGCTGGCATTGCCGTGAAGACGTCGGCGTGAACCCGGAGCATCCGGAAATCTGCGGTCGTTGCGTCGACAACATCAGCGGCGCGGGCGAGGTTCGTCACTATGCCTAATGCCGTTGGCCGTTTTGGGCGGCTGGGCTGGCTCTGGTTGAGTTTGCTGGTCCTGGTCATCGACCAGGCCAGTAAGTTCTACTTCGAAGGCTCGTTGGAGATGTACCAGCAAATCGTGGTGATCCCCGATTACTTCAGCTGGACCCTGGCCTACAACACCGGCGCGGCATTCAGCTTCCTGGCTGACAGCTCCGGCTGGCAGCGCTGGTTGTTTGCCCTGATCGCGATGGTGGTCAGTGCCGTGCTGGTGGTGTGGCTAAAGCGTCTGGGACGTAACGAAACCTGGGTGGCCATCGCGTTGGCGTTGGTGCTGGGTGGCGCGCTGGGCAATTTGTATGACCGCATAGCCTTGGGCCATGTGATCGATTTCATTCTGGTGCATTGGCAGAATCGCTGGTATTTCCCGGCTTTCAACTTTGCCGACAGTGCAATCACGGTTGGTGCTGTAATGCTGGCACTGGATATGTTCAAAAGTAAAAAGACCGGAGAAACCGTTCATGACTGAACAGGTATTGGCTGAGCAACGCATCGGCCAGAACACGGAAGTCACCTTGCATTTCGCATTGCGCCTGGAGAACGGCGACACGGTGGACAGCACCTTCGACAAGGCCCCGGCGACCTTCAAGGTCGGTGACGGCAACCTGTTGCCAGGTTTCGAAGTGGCGTTGTTCGGTTTCAAGGCGGGCGACAAGCGTACCCTGAGCATCGAGCCGGAAAACGCGTTCGGCCAGCCCAACCCGCAAAACGTGCAGATCATCCCGCGCTCACAGTTCCAGGACATGGACCTGTCGCCAGGTTTGCTGGTGATCTTCAACGATGCGGCCAATACTGAATTGCCGGGTGTGGTCAAAGAGTTCGATGACACGCAAGTGACCATCGACTTCAACCATCCACTGGCGGGCAAGACCCTGACCTTTGACGTGGAAATCATTTCCGTCAAAGCGCTGTAACTGACCGAACACGGTCAAAAATGTGGGAGCGAGCCTGCTCGCGAAGGCTGACAGACATTCAACATTGATGTCGTCTGACACACCGCTTTCGCGAGCAGGCTCGCTCCCACAGTAGGTTTCTACAGTTTTCGCTTTTTCTTGCGCGCAAGACACGAGGCACAGCATGCAAATCAAACTCGCCAACCCCCGTGGCTTCTGCGCCGGCGTGGACCGGGCGATCGAAATCGTCAATCGCGCCCTGGAGGTTTTCGGGCCGCCGATCTATGTGCGCCACGAAGTGGTTCACAACAAGTTCGTCGTCGAAGACCTGCGTAACCGCGGGGCGATCTTCGTCGAAGAGTTGGATCAGGTGCCGGACGATGTGATCGTCATCTTCAGTGCCCACGGCGTGTCCCAGGCCGTACGTACTGAAGCCGCCGGCCGTGGCCTGAAAGTGTTCGACGCCACGTGTCCGCTGGTCACCAAGGTGCATATCGAAGTCGCCCGCTACAGCCGCGATGGACGTGAGTGCATCCTTATTGGTCACGCTGGTCACCCGGAAGTCGAAGGCACCATGGGCCAGTACGATGGCAGCAACGGTGGGGCGATCTATCTGGTCGAAGACGAAAAGGACGTCGCCGAACTCCAGGTGAACAACCCGGATAAACTGGCGTTCGTCACCCAGACGACCTTGTCCATGGACGATACCAGTCGCGTCATCGACGCCCTGCGTACTCGGTTCCCGGCCATTGGCGGCCCGCGCAAGGACGACATCTGCTACGCCACGCAAAACCGCCAGGACGCGGTCAAGCAATTGGCCGACGAATGTGATGTGGTGTTGGTGGTCGGTAGCCCGAACAGCTCCAACTCCAATCGCCTGCGTGAACTGGCAGAACGCATGGCAACCCCGGCGTACCTGATCGACGGTGCCGAGGACCTCGACAAGAGTTGGTTCGACGGTGTCGAGCGGATCGGTATCACCGCTGGCGCTTCTGCTCCGGAAGTCCTGGTGCGCGGCGTGATTCAGCAATTGCAGGCCTGGGGTGCTACCGGTGCCGATGAGTTGGCCGGGCGTGAAGAGAACATCACGTTCTCCATGCCAAAAGAACTCCGGGTCCGTTCGCTGCTCTGACCCTTCAGGTTGCGCATAACGCCTGCGCGGTTTTTTCACTGCGCAGGCTGATGCGACCGTTCGAGGCCAGCACCACCTGGTGCTGGCTTTGCGCTTCGCGTGCAGCGCAAACATGCAATGTCCCTGCTTGGAAACCTCCGGACACCGGCTCACCCCCTGGGCCGAAACGTACGGCAGTCCTGACATACTGGTTGCCGAAAATAGCCACGCCAATGCCGCTGCGACGCTCTATCAGCAGCGGATTTCCAGGGTCGTCGTGCCCCTTGCCGCTGACATCCAGAATGATTCGCCAGCCCTGGCTCCAGTCATCATTTATGCCGTGAACGACGACGACCTGACCGCGCGATACCGCTTCGCTCCTTGCACTGCGCAGACCGCTGACCAGTGACTTGGCCGCTTCCTTGCGATGGTTCGATTCTGTCAGCGCAGCGAATGCCGGACTGACCAGTTGCAGAACAATCCCGAGAATCGCGAGTCCCATAAGCAATTCAATCAGACTGAAACCTTGCTCACGCATGAGATTTTCCTCCCTGGAATGTTCTAGCGCGTGGAGCAGGTATAGCCGACGGCAGTAGAGAGCAACGATGGATCATCGTACAAAAGGTTTCACGTTGATCGAGTTGTTGGTTGCGTTGGCGATTTTCCTGGCCCTGATCACCCTGGTGGTCCCGGCGTTTATCCGTTCGTCGCAAAGCACCAAGGCCGACACCGAGATCAGGGATCTGCAACGTGGCCTCAACTTCGCCCGACTCGAAGCCATCGATCGCGGCGTGACCATTCGGGTACGACCTACGGCGGGTGGGGACGTGTGGACGGGGGAGTTGTCGGTCTATGACGGTACGGGCACCCCGGCGAATGTATTGCGGGTTGTTCCACCGATCAGCAGCGGTGCGACTCTGACGCTAACCTCGGGAGTGTCGGCCATCGATTTCAACAATTTGGGCGGGCTGTCGTCACCCTCCACGGCAGTGGTGATCAGCTATGTGCTCGGAACGCAAAGCAGGATGCTGAATGTGTGTTTGAACGGACGAATTCTATTGGGTGGAAATTGCGGATGAGGCCATGGAGCAAGCGTGCCCAGGAGGGCATGACGTTGATCGAAGTGCTGGTGGCGTTGCTGATTCTGGGCGTGGGGCTGTTGGGCGCGGCCGCCGTTCAATTGAATGCCTTGAAATACACTGACAGTGCGCGCATGACCAGCCAGGCCAGTTTTATCGCCTACGACATGCTGGACCGCATTCGCGCCAATGCCGCCGCCGATTACACCGTGACACCGCCGACCTCAGGCAATCTCAACGTCGCCCGGGACCAGGATCTCTACGATTTCACCCATAACATCGTCAATTTCGGTGGTGCCACGGCGACCGGCACCATCTCCCTGAGCCAGCGGGTGTACACCATCACCATTAATTGGGACGACTCGCGGGCCGCCAACAGCGCGAACTCAAGGCGCAGTTTCGTCCTCACAAGCCGCGCCACCACCGACCCGGTGACCACGCCATGAGCCGCTCCAATCGCGGGTTCGGCCTGATCGAATTGCTGATTGCCCTGGCGTTGAGCCTCGTGGTGGTACTGGGTGTGGTGCAGGTGTTCATCGCCGCAAAAAACACCTACATCAGCCAGAATGCCGCCGCAGCCATGCAGGAGGACGCGCGCTTTGTGCTGAGCAAGATGATCCAGGAAATCCGCATGGTCGGCATGTTCGGCTGCCTGGGGACGATCACCGATGCCAGCAAAGAGGGTGATTTCGCTGCCAGCCAGATAAAACCGATCAGTTGGGACAACGCCAGTCTCAAGCTAATCCTGGTCACGGCGGATGTCGGCAGCAATGGCGGGACCCCGGCCTGGACGGTGGTTTCCGATTGTCGAAGCAGTGCGACGGCTTACTCCGACCTGCGCACACCTGCCACGGGGCAACTGGCATTTCCTATCCGGCGATTGATCTACAGCTTGAAGAACGGTCAGCTGACGTTGGGTGCCGGTAGGGAGACGCCGAAACCGCTCCAGCAAGTGCTGGTGGATAACGTCAGTGCCTTCGACGTGAGCTTCGGCCTCGCCAGCTCGGCTGCCGATTCGGCGGTGTCCAGTTACAGCAGCAACCCGTCGGACCCGGCGCGCATCCGTAGCGTACGCCTGAACCTGACACTCACGGACCCGAACCACCGGGTGAGCGACCAAACCTTCAACGTGGTTGCCGCCTTGCGCAACCGCCTGCCATGAAGGGCGGGCCGATGCGTGTGTCCCCTGGTTGCCAGCGCGGCATGGCGCTGCTGGTCAGCCTGGTGTTCCTGTTACTGCTGACGCTGATCGGCATCTCGTCGATGCAAAACGCCACGCTGCAGGAAAAAATGGCCGGTAGCCTGAGCTTGCGCAACCAGTCATTCCAGGCTGCCGAAGCGGTGTTGCGCGTAGGCGAAAGCGCGGTTCAGCTCGACAGTTATTCGTTGCCGGTGTGCAGCGGCACGTTCCGGTGCGCACCGCCTGCCGAATCGACGACTCTCAAGTCGGCCGGGTTCAACTCCACCTCGGGGGTGACCTGGATCGCGTCGGGCGCCGGCTTCTATGGCGTGCAGAACATTGGCACCAGCCTGGCCGCGGTGAACGTGCCGAGTAACACCTCGGTGACCTTGTACCGGGTCACCGCCGTGGGCATTGCGGGCAGCTCACGCAGTGTGGTGGAGAGCATTTATGCGAAATATTGATAACCGCACGCAGCGGTGGAGATTGTTGAGCGGGGTCTTTTGCGCCTTGTTCCTGGCAGCTCCCGCCGGTGCCTTCACGCCCTCGGATTCACCCTTGTTGTGCGCCGCCGGCTCCGGCGGCAGTGGTGTCGCCAGCGCCACCCGCTATTTCCAGACCCGCTACGACCCCAAGGACTGGCGTGGCACGATCAAGGCCTACGGCCTCACCGCCAGTGGCGCGGTCAACACCGCGTCGGTGCTGTGGTCCACCGATAACACCATCGTGCCGGGCGCTACGGCACCGACCTATCAATCATGGAACAACCAGAGCAACAGCGTCGTGCCATTGGCCTTCGCCAATTTTTCCACGACCCAGCAAGCCGTTCTCAACCAGGGCTTGCCCGGCGATATCACGGGCAGCGATCTGGTGGAGTGGAGCAAGGGCACCAACAAGGCTGGCCTGAAGGCGCGCAGTGTGTTGCTGGGCGATATCATCAACTCACCGCTGGTCCTGGCGGCACCTTCGGATCAAACCGCATCGGACTTGTCGGGGGACACCGGCTATAGCGCTTACCTGGCGATCAAGGCGGTCAACATGAGTGCGAGTCTGGTGGTCAACGCCAACGATGGTTTCGTCAGCGTCATCAATACCGGCAACGGTGCCCGGCGCTACGCCTACATGCCCTCCAGCGTACTGCCGTCTTTGCGTTACATCGCCGATAACGCCTACATCAACGGTGTCAGCCACAAGTTTCTGGTGGATGGGCAGGTGGGCGTGTTCGATGCTCAGCTCAACAGTGCCTGGAAAACCCTCGCACTGGGCGGAACGGGGGCGGGCGGGCGAACCTTCTATGCGCTGCAGTTGTTCGACGCGTCGGCGGGCAATGTCATGAAGGCCTTGTGGGAAATCAGCGCGCCGGTCACTGCCAGTGCGGCGAACGCGTTCAATGACCTGGGTTATGCCTACGCCCGTCCGGAGGTGGCACGCTTGGCGGATGGGCGGTGGGCGGCGTTCATTGCCAACGGCTACGGCAGCAATTCAGGGGTAGCGGCGTTGTACGTGGTGGACATTCGTGACGGCAGCCTGATCAGGAAAGTCGTGATCGACAGCAGCGAAACCACTAACGGCTTGTCTTCGGTGAAACTCAAGGTGAACTCGCAGAACGTGGTGCAGGCAGCCTATGGCGGCGATCTCAAGGGACGGCTCTGGAAGTTTGACCTGAGTGGCACCACCCCGGATGCCTGGGGCCTGGCATTTGCCGGCCAGCCGTTGTTTACCACAGCCGGTGGCGCTACCCAGCCAATCACCGCGCAGCCATTGCTGGCGGACAACGCCCTGGGTGGCAAGTTGGTGTTTTTCGGCACTGGAAAACTCAACGAGGCGGCAGACAAGACCAACAAGGACCTGCAGGCGTTCTACGCGGTGTGGGACGCGAACGGGGGCTCCGGACAAATCACCACCGCCAGTCTGCAGGCTCAGGCCGTGACCGGGGTGCTTTCGGGAAGTTCGGGGCAGTTGATCACTACCAGCCAGAACGAGGTGACCTACCCGGCGAAAAAGGGCTGGTACTTGCCGCTGCTGTATAACAGCACGCTGACCGGTGAGCGGGTGCTCAACCAGGCCAGCCTGGTGCTCGGGCGGATCGTCTTCACCACGGCAAGCGTGGATACCACGCTACCTTGCGCCAGCTCTGGTAGCGGCAAACTGGTCGAACTCGATGCGTTCAGCGGTAAGATGCTCAATTACGCGGTGCTCGACAGTAACGGCGACGCAGTGATCGACAGCACCGACACGCTGTCCAGCGGCGTGGTCTTTACCGGCGGCATTCCGGCTTTGAACGCCATCGTCAATGGCGCGACGCGCAAGATCGTGAACGATTCCAGTGGCGGTATCTCCACGCTGGTGGAAAAATCCGGCGGCGGCAGCCGTCGCATCATGTGGCGACAAATACAGTAAGCGAGAGTTGAGGCATGCACAGATCCAACCGCGGTTTTACCCTGATCGAAATCATGATCGTGATTGCGATCATCGGGATTGTCATGACCATCGCTATGCCGAGCTTCACCGAATACCTCAATAAGGGGCGCCGCACCGAAGTGGCCGGTCTGCTTTCCGAGCAGGCGCAGATCCTTGAGCGTTTCTATTCACAGAAAAACGTCTATAGCGGTGTCCCGGGTCTCAGCGCCGGAAATGACTACTACACCATCACGCCGACTCTGACCGACCAGACCTTCTTGCTGACGGCGGTGCGCAAGCCTGGCACCAGCATGGCCAATGACAAGTGCGGTGATTTCACCATCACCAATGCGGGGACGCGCGCGATGGTCAATGCCACGGCCGGCCTGACCACCAAGGATTGCTGGGGTCGCTGAGTTTCCTTTTCGGGCGCCCTTTGCGCCTTTGTCTATTTAATGGTTGGATCAGAACATGACCAGGCAACAGCAAGTGGTGATCGTCGGTGGTGGGGTAATCGGCCTGCTGACGGCATTCAATCTCGCGTCCCAGGTGCAGAGCGTGGTGCTGCTGGACCGGTCGAGCGTTGGCCAGGAATCGTCCTGGGCGGGCGGCGGCATCGTTTCTCCGCTCTATCCATGGCGCTACAGCCCTGCGGTTACCGCGCTGGCGCATTGGTCCCAGGATTTTTATCCACAGCTGGGCGAGCGCTTGTTCGCTGCTACCGGGATCGATCCCGAGGTGCATACCACGGGCCTGTATTGGCTGGACCTGGACGATGAAGCCGAGGCGCTGGCCTGGGCCGCGAGCGAGGGCCGGCCACTGCGGGCTGTGGATATCTCGGTGGCCCACGATGCGGTGCCGGTGCTCGGTGGCGGCTTTTCCCGAGCGATCTACATGGCCAACGTCGCCAATGTGCGCAACCCACGGCTGGTTAAGTCGCTCAAGGCGGCATTGCAGGCGCTGGCGAACGTGACGATTCATGAGCAATGCGAAGTCAGCGGGTTTATTGCCCAAGACGAAAAAATAGTCGGTGTGCAGACCTCCGCCGGTGCGATTCATGGCGATCAAGTGGTTCTTACCGCTGGCGCCTGGAGCGGCGACTTGCTCAAGAGCCTGGGCCTTGAGCTGCCGGTCGAACCGGTGAAAGGACAGATGATCCTCTACAAGTGCGCGGCGGATTTCCTGCCGAGCATGGTGCTGGCCAAAGGGCGTTATGCAATACCGCGGCGCGATGGGCACATCCTGATTGGCAGCACCCTGGAGCATGAAGGCTACGATAAGACGCCTACCGAGTCGGCACTCGAGAGCCTCAAGGCTTCGGCCGTGGAATTGATCCCGGCGTTGGCCGACGCCGAGGTGGTGGGACATTGGGCAGGATTGCGGCCAGGTTCGCCGGAGGGCATTCCCTACATTGGCCGGGTGCCGGGGTTCGATGGCCTATGGCTCAATTGCGGGCACTACCGTAACGGGCTGGTACTGGCGCCGGCGTCCTGTCAGTTGTTCGCTGATGTGATGTTGGGCAGGGCGCCGATCATTGATCCGGCACCCTATGCGCCGGCCGGGCGGATCTAACCTGGAAAGATCTGGCGTCTGTTAGATGACCTTCGCGAGCAGGCTCGCTCCCACAATGGAATGCGATCAACTGTGGGAGCGAGCCTGCTCGCGAAGAGGCCCTCAATCCAACCCTAATTTCTTCAGCCTGTAGCGCATCGACCGAAACGACAAATTCAACCGCTGAGCCGCCGCCGTGCGGTTCCAGCGGGTCTCTTCCAGGGCCTGGAGAAGCAGTTGGCGCTCAACGTTTTCCAGGTACGCCTCCAGGTTATCGATCTGCGTGAGGTCCGGCACGCCCCCTTCGGCGGAGCAGTTGCCCTCGGCCAGGCGCAGGTCGCTGGCCTCGATCCGGTTGTTTTCGCATAAGGTGTGAGCGCGTTCGAGCATATTCTCCAGCTCCCGCACATTGCCCGGAAAACGGTAGCTTTTCAGGGCGTCGAGGGCATTGGGGTGGAGTTTTGCCGCGGGCTGCCCGGTGTCTGCAGCCAGGCGCTTGAGCACATGGCAGGCCAGCGGCTCGATGTCGTCACGGCGTTCGCGCAACGGTGGCACGCGTAGTTCGATCACGTTCAGGCGGTAGTACAGATCCTGGCGAAAACGTTCGCCGGCGACTTCGGCGCCAAGGTCTTTGTGGGTGGCGCACAGTATGCGCACATCAACTACCCTCTCCTGTTGCCCACCGACGCTGCGTACGGCTTTCTCCTGGATCGCCCGCAGCAGTTTGACCTGCATGGGCAGAGGCAGGTCTGCCACTTCGTCGAGAAACAGGGTGCCGCCGTGGGCCGCCTGGAACAATCCGGGCTTGTCCTCGATGGCGCCGCTGAAGCTGCCTTTTCGATGGCCGAAAAACTCGCTTTCCATCAGCTCCGTCGGAATCGCGCCGCAATTGACCGGGACAAAGGGCTGGTTGGCCCGTGGTCCTCGCTCATGAATCAGGCGGGCGACCAGTTCCTTGCCACTGCCGGACTCGCCACTGATGTACACCGGAGCCTGGCTGCGGGCCAGCTTGTCGATCTGCTGGCGCAGATTGCGCATGGGCGGCGAGTCGCCTAGCAAGCGGCGATCGATGGTGGTCCCAGGGGCGGGTAACAGCAAGGCACTGGTGACCAGTTTCCGCAAGCGGGTCAGGTCCACCGGCTTGGTCAGGAAGTCGAAAGCGCCGGCCTTCAGCGCATTGATCGCCGTATCGAGGTTGCCATAGGCGGTGATCATGGCCACCGGAATCTGTGGATAGCGTTGCTGGATGTGTTGCACCAGCTCAAGGCCGCTGCCATCCGGCAGGCGCATGTCGGTCAGGCACAGGTCGAACGTCTCGCGCTGGAGCAGGGCCAAGGCCTCGCCAACGTTACGGGCACTGTAAGTGTCGAGTTTCATTCGTCCCAGGGTGATTTCCAGGAGTTCGCGGATGTCCGGTTCGTCGTCGACGACCAGAACTTTTTTCCGTGGGCTCATGTTCAACCTTGTTTGCGTCCGTGAGCAAAGGTGATGCGAAAGCAGCCGCCTTGGCGTGGTTTGAAGTCCAGGCGAGCCTGGTTGCTCTCGCACAGCTCACGTGACAGGTATAGCCCCAGGCCAGTGCCCTGTTGGCTGGTGGTGAAGAAGGGCTCAAACAGTTGTGCTTGATGATCCGGGGCCACTCCGGGGCCGTCGTCGAGGATTTCGAGGACCGGAAGCTGGCTTTCGGGATCGGTGAACAATTCAAGCCAGACCTGCGCCGGGTCGTGGTCCAGGGCGCTATGGCGCCAGGCATTGCCTATCAGGTTGTCGAGAATCTGCTCCAGCTGGTTCGGGTCCATCAAGGTCTCGAAGTCACCGGGCGCAATACGCAGATGGATTTTCTGGTGCTCGCTCGCCTGGTCGCGGGTTGCCGCCACGAACTGTTCCAGCCAAGGCCTCAGGTCGAGTCGTTGGGTCGCGGTTTGCTGGCGGCGGGACAATTGCAGGACGTTTTCGATAACCCGATTCATGCGCTGAGAGTGGTCTTGAATAATCTGCGTCAGACGCCGGTCCGCGGCATTCAGTTCCTCCGATTCTCGCAATAGCTGCGCGGCGTGACTGATGGCGCCCAACGGATTGCGGATTTCATGGGCAATACCGGCGGTCAGGCGACCCAGGGCGGCGAGCTTCAGTTGGTGAGCCTGCTGGGTGATCTGTGCGAGGTCTTCGAGAAAGACCAGGGTCTGGCGGTGTGGGCTGGAGGACAGGGCGATGAAGCTTGGCTGTAGTTCAAGGCCGCTACGGGCGATTTTCAGGCTTTGCGGGCGCAGCGTCGGATTGTTGATCCACAGTTGCAGGCGCTCGACCAGGGCAGGTGCATGTTCGTCAATTCGTTGGCCTTCGAGGCGCTCGCAGCCCAGCAGGGTCAAGGCGCCATGATTGGCCAGTTGCACGCGCCATTGGTCATCAAGCACCAGGATGCCAGTACGCATGCGTTGCAGGATCAGTGCATTGAGGGCTTCCAGGCCAACCACTTCGCTGGCCTTCTGTTGCACCAGGGTTTCGCTGACTTCCAGTCGTCGGATCAGGCCCTGTACCAGCAGCGCCGCGGCAAAACACAGCACGCCAAGCGTGCCGACCTGCAAATAATCGTTGGGATTGGCACGATGGCTGACATTCAGCAGGAAGCTTGAACCCAGGATGCCAAGTGTGCTGATGGCGGCAATGAGCAAGCCGATGCGTTTTCGCAACAAGGTATTGCTGATGGCCACCGAGACGATCAGCAAGTTGCCAATAGCGCTGGCCACTCCGCCAGCGGCGTAGAACAACCCGCAAAGCAGCAGGACGTCGACCAGAGCCAGGCTGAGCAGTTGCGTCGGGCGTCGGGTGCTCTGGAAGAAGACTGCCAGCAGGATATTCAGCACCAGGTACAACCAGCTGCCACTGCGCAGCAGGTCGTCATTGGCGGCCGTAAGCAAGCGGTTGTCCAGGTTGCTGGAAATCAGCAATACCAAGGTGATGCCGATGCTTAAACGGTAGAGGTGATAGAGACGCAGCAGTCGCTGGGCCTGTTTTTCGCCGGGACTGGACGTCTCAGCGATCACTAGGACCGGGGCCTTGCTCCAGGTGAGCCTGGCTGCAATACCACTGTTGTTGAAGGCGCAGTGCACGATCGCGGGGCAGGTGCACGCCGCAATGGGCGCAGCGGACCATGGGGGCTGCTTCCAGCTCGGCGGAGGACTTGGGTGCAGACGCCTGGCCCTTGTACTTGCGCCAGAACCACACAGCGGCGGCAATCACGGCGATCCAGAATAATAAACGAAGCATGGTGAGCTGCTATATGACGGATGAACCGCCAGTTTAGCCAAGGACATGGCAGGCGCACAGCGTATTCGCGCTGGATAAAAACGGCGCAATAAAAAAGGGAGACTCGAGAGTCTCCCTTCCTGCACCGTCGGTCGTATCAGTCGAACACGCCGAAGGTCATGTAGCTGAACCACGAGCGGTCTTCGTTGTTGCCCTCTGCCTCGTGGTCCTCTTCCTCGATCACATCGCCGCTGCTGTCTTTAGGCTTGAGCTCGTTGGGAATCGCGTCCTTGGCGTCCTGGAACTGCTTCTGCACGTCCTGGTTGGCGCGGGTTTCTCCCGGTGGCAGCGGTGGACGGGATTCGATCAGGCCCAGGGTAGCCTTGCTCAGCCACGAACGGTTGTCGGCTTCGGCAACCGATGGCACGAACTGACCGTCCACCAGGCTTGGGTGGTTCGGGTAGTTGAGCTTCAGGGTTTCGAGGCTGGTGGCCGCCAGGTCGTCCAGGTGCAGGCGCTGGTAGGCCTCGGTCATCACTGCCAGGCCGTCACCGACTGCAGGGGTTTCCTGAAAGTTTTCCACCACGTAGCGGCCACGGTTCGCGGCAGCCACATAGGCCTGGCGGGTCAGATAGTAGTCGGCCACGTGGATTTCGTAGGCTGCCAGCAGGTTGCGCAGGTAGATCATGCGCTGCTTGGCATCCGGCGCGTAACGGCTGTTGGGGAAGCGGCTGGTCAGCTGGGCGAACTCGTTGTAGGAGTCGCGGGCGGCACCCGGGTCACGCTTGGTCATGTCCAGCGGCAGGAAACGCGACAGCAGGCCAACGTCCTGGTCAAAAGAAGTCAGGCCCTTGAGGTAGTAGGCGTAATCGACATTCGGATGCTGTGGGTGCAGGCGAATGAAGCGCTCGGCAGCTGCCTTGGCGGCTTCCGGTTCGGCGTTCTTGTAGTTGGCGTAGATCAGTTCCAGCTGAGCCTGGTCGGCATAGCGGCCGAACGGATAGCGCGATTCCAGAGCCTTCAGCTTGGCAGTGGCGCTGGTGTAGCTATTATTGTCCAGATCGGCTTGAGCCTGTTGGTACAACTCGACTTCGCTCAGGTTTTCGTCTACGACTTCCTTCGAAGAGCAAGCAGCGGTCAATGCGAGGATGGCGATCAGCAGCAGGTGTTTCACTTGCATGGCGGCTTGCGTCCCTATGACGGCCGCTGTCTTGGGCGAGGCCGTCCTGTTATGATGAGCGCCCCGTTGAATAGCCTCGGGGCAAAAGACGCCGTATTTAACCACAAGCGCGCAGCCGAAACCAAAGGCTGTGCCGACGCCCAGTCCGAGCATGTCCGATAAAATTGAACTTCGCGCAGAGGTGCCGTCCGAATTGGGCGGCCAACGCCTCGATCAAGTCGCCGCACAACTATTCGCTGAGCACTCGCGCTCGCGCCTTTCCGCCTGGATCAAAGACGGCCGCCTGACTGTGGATGGGGCGGTTATCCGCCCGCGAGACATCGTTCACGGTGGCGCCATTCTTGAACTCACCGCCGAGCAGGAAGCTCAGGGCGAATGGATCGCTCAAGACATCGAGCTGGACATCGTCTACGAAGACGACGACATCCTGGTGATCAACAAGCCCGCGGGCCTGGTGGTTCACCCGGCTGCTGGCCACGCTGATGGCACCTTGCTCAACGCCTTGCTGCATCACGTGCCGGACATCATCAATGTGCCCCGCGCCGGGATCGTGCATCGCCTGGACAAGGACACCACCGGCCTGATGGTGGTGGCCAAGACCATCCAGGCGCAGACGCAGCTGGTGACACAGTTGCAGAGTCGCAGCGTCAGCCGGATCTACGAGTGCATCGTGATCGGCGTGGTGACGGCGGGTGGCAAGATCAACGCGCCCATTGGTCGCCATGGCCAGCAACGCCAGCGCATGGCCGTGATGGAAGGTGGCAAGCAGGCCGTCAGCCATTACCGCGTGCTCGAGCGTTTCCGCTCCCACACCCACGTGCGGGTGAAGCTGGAGACCGGTCGTACGCACCAGATTCGCGTGCACATGGCGCACATCAACTTCCCGTTGGTCGGAGACCCTGCCTATGGCGGTCGTTTCCGGATTCCGCCGGCAGCCAACCCGACCATGGTTGAATCGTTGAAGAACTTCCCGCGTCAGGCACTGCATGCACGGTTCCTGGAGCTGGACCATCCGACGACCGGTGTCCGTATGAGCTGGGAATCGCCGCTGCCGGAAGACTTTGTCTGGTTGCTGACCCTGCTCAAGCAAGATCGCGAGGCGTTTGTCGGATGAGTGACTGGCTGATTCCTGACTGGCCCGCGCCGGCCGGGGTCAAAGCCTGTGTGACCACCCGTGCGGGCGGCGTCAGCCTGGCGCCGTTCGACAGCCTCAATCTTGGCGATCATGTCGACGACAGCCCCGAAGCTGTCGCCGAAAATCGCCGTCGCCTTACTGATCACTTCTCCATTCAACCGGCCTGGTTGCAGCAGGTTCACGGCATCGTCGTGGCCCATGCGGACCCGAGCCGGGTGATGACTGCTGACGCCAGTTGGACTTCAACGCCGGGCATTGCCTGTGCGGCGATGACTGCCGACTGCCTGCCTGCGCTTTTTTGCGACCGTGCCGGTACCCGCGTTGCCGCAGCCCATGCCGGTTGGCGCGGGCTGGCGGCCGGTGTGCTGGAAGCCACGCTCGACAGTCTGGCTGTTGCGCCTGCCGAGGTCCTGGTCTGGCTCGGCCCAGCCATTGGCCCGCAAGCGTTTGAAGTCGGCCCGGAAGTGCGCGAAACCTTCGTCGGGCAATTGCCCGAAGCCGCCCAGGCATTTGTGCCAAGCCAAAACCCCGGCAAGTTCATGGCCGACATCTATATGCTGGCGCGTTTGCGTCTGGCGGCTCGTGGTGTAACCGCTGTTTACGGCGGCGGTTTCTGTACCGTGACCGATCCGCGCTTCTTTTCTTATCGCCGTGCGTCGCGCACCGGCCGCTTTGCCTCCCTGATCTGGCTTCAAGTGCCCTGTCTCACAAATACTGTTCCTTTTTGACGGCGTCTGTTGCCGTCATGCTGCGTTGCCGCTCCTCGCCATAGCGGGCTATGACTCGTCGCGGCGCCTTGCCTGACAGCAACAGCCACTCGTCAAAAGAGGAACGTATTTGCGAGGCAGGGCACCAGGCTAGACTTCTCTGACCTGCATCAACATCACAACGCTTGAAACTCCCAGAATCGACCGCATCTATTGTGGTATCTGGCAGGTTTCTTCATTCAGGATGTTTTATAGGTCCGACCTGCTCAAAAGGAAGGTGACCCATGCGTATAGACCGTTTAACCAGCAAATTGCAGTTAGCCTTGTCCGACGCCCAATCCCTGGCTGTCGGTCTCGATCATCCGGCCATTGAACCGGCGCATTTGATGCAAGCCCTGCTCGAACAACAGGGTGGCTCGATCAAGCCCCTGCTGATGCAGGTGGGCTTCGATGTCAACAGCTTGCGTAAAGAGCTGACCAAAGAGCTCGACCAGCTGCCGAAAATCCAGAATCCCACCGGCGACGTGAACATGTCGCAGGATCTGGCGCGCCTGCTCAATCAAGCCGATCGCCTGGCCCAGCAGAAGGGCGACCAGTTCATTTCCAGTGAGCTGGTGCTGCTCGCCGCCATGGACGAGAACAGCAAGCTCGGCAAGCTTTTGCTCGGCCAGGGCGTGAGCAAGAAAGCCCTGGAAAATGCGATCAACAACCTGCGTGGTGGCGAGGCGGTCAATGACCCCAACCACGAGGAAGCGCGTCAGGCACTGGACAAGTACACCATCGACCTGACCAAGCGTGCCGAGGAGGGCAAGCTTGATCCGGTGATCGGCCGTGACGATGAAATTCGCCGCACGATCCAGGTCCTGCAACGTCGCACCAAGAACAACCCGGTGCTGATCGGTGAGCCAGGCGTCGGTAAAACCGCCATCGCCGAAGGCCTGGCCCAGCGCATCATCAACGGTGAGGTGCCTGATGGCCTCAGGGGCAAGCGCCTGCTGTCCCTGGACATGGGGGCGCTGATCGCCGGTGCCAAATACCGTGGCGAGTTCGAAGAGCGCCTGAAGGCGTTGCTCAACGAGCTGTCGAAGCAGGAAGGGCAGATCATTCTGTTCATCGACGAGCTGCACACCATGGTCGGTGCCGGTAAAGGCGAGGGCTCGATGGATGCAGGCAATATGCTCAAGCCGGCCCTGGCACGCGGTGAGTTGCACTGCGTCGGTGCGACCACGCTCAACGAGTACCGCCAATACATCGAGAAGGACGCCGCCCTGGAGCGACGCTTCCAGAAAGTGCTGGTGGACGAGCCGAGCGAAGAAGACACCATCGCCATCCTGCGTGGCCTGAAGGAGCGCTACGAGGTCCACCACAAGGTGGCGATCACCGACGGCGCGATCATTGCGGCGGCCAAGCTCAGCCATCGCTACATCACTGACCGGCAATTGCCGGACAAGGCCATCGACCTGATCGACGAGGCCGCCAGCCGCATCCGCATGGAGATCGACTCCAAGCCGGAGGTGCTGGACCGCCTGGAGCGCCGTTTGATTCAGCTGAAGGTGGAATCCCAGGCGCTGAAGAAAGAAAGCGACGATGCGGCGAAAAAACGCCTGGAAAAACTCCAGGAAGAAATTGCCCGTCACGAGCGTGAGTACTCGGATCTCGAAGAAATCTGGAACTCG
Organism: Pseudomonas sp. G5(2012); assembly: GCF_000408945.1. Classification (NCBI taxonomy): domain Bacteria; kingdom Pseudomonadati; phylum Pseudomonadota; class Gammaproteobacteria; order Pseudomonadales; family Pseudomonadaceae; genus Pseudomonas; species Pseudomonas sp. G5(2012). The sequence continues at coordinate 58,769 of NZ_APIO01000059.1, read as the reverse complement.
GAAAAAGCTGAGGTGCAGGGTTCGGCGCAGATCCAGCAGAAGATCGAACAGTCACGTCAGGAGCTGGAAGCAGCCCGCCGCAAAGGCGACCTGAACCGCATGGCCGAATTGCAGTATGGGGTGATCCCGGACCTGGAACGCAGCCTGCAAATGGTCGACCAGCATGGCAAACCCGAGAACCAGCTGCTGCGCAGCAAGGTGACCGAAGAGGAAATTGCTGAAGTCGTGTCGAAATGGACCGGCATTCCCGTGTCGAAAATGCTCGAGGGCGAGCGCGAAAAACTGATGAAGATGGAAAGCCTGTTGCACCAACGTGTGATCGGCCAGGATGAAGCGGTGGTGGCGGTTTCCAACGCGGTTCGGCGTTCCCGTGCCGGGTTGTCCGACCCTAATCGCCCGAGCGGCTCTTTCATGTTCCTCGGCCCGACCGGTGTCGGTAAAACCGAGCTGTGCAAGGCGCTGGCCGAATTCCTCTTTGATACCGAAGAGGCGATGGTGCGGATCGACATGTCCGAGTTCATGGAGAAACATTCCGTGGCTCGCCTGATCGGTGCGCCACCGGGCTACGTCGGTTATGAAGAGGGCGGTTACCTGACCGAGGCGGTGCGCCGCAAGCCTTACTCGGTGATCCTCATGGATGAAGTCGAGAAGGCGCACCCGGACGTGTTCAACATCTTGCTCCAGGTGCTGGAAGATGGTCGCCTGACCGACAGCCATGGCCGTACGGTGGACTTCAAGAACACCGTGATCGTCATGACCTCCAACCTGGGGTCGGTGCAGATCCAGGAGCTGGTGGGTGATCGCGAGGCCCAGCGTGCGGCGGTGATGGACGCGATTTCCACCCACTTCCGGCCGGAGTTCATCAACCGGGTCGACGAAGTGGTGATCTTCGAGCCTTTGGCGCGGGATCAGATCGCTGGCATTACCGAGATCCAGCTGGGTCGCCTGCGCAGTCGCCTGACCGAGCGGGAGCTGAAGCTGGAGCTGAGCCCAGAAGCCATGGACAAGCTGATCGCGGTGGGCTACGACCCGGTATACGGCGCACGGCCGCTCAAGCGAGCGATCCAGCGCTGGATCGAGAACCCGCTGGCGCAGTTGATCCTTTTCGGTCGATTCATGCCGGGAGACACGGCCCATGGCGTGGTGGAGAACGACGAAATCGTCTTCGTCTGATCCAGATCGGCGGCAAAATTGAAGAGGCCTCGCATTGCGAGGCCTTTTTTTCATCTAGGCTGTTGAACTCTAAGGAAAAGGCTTGTAAAGTGCGCCCCGCAGTAAGTCACCCGCCAGGGTTTCTGCTCCCCAAGCAGGAATCGAAAATAAGTTGCAAATCATTAACTTGAAAGCAATTTAGGGGGTTGACAGAGGTTGTAGAGATTGTAGAATAGCGCGCCTCAGACACACGAACGCAGCGATGCAAACGGGTTGAAGAGAACGCAGTAAAGCTTCACAGTTGTAAATTGAAATGTGTAGTTCCGTGATAGCTCAGTCGGTAGAGCAAATGACTGTTAATCATTGGGTCCCAGGTTCGAGTCCTGGTCACGGAGCCAATTTCAAACCGGGGTATAGCGCAGTCCGGTAGCGCGCCTGCTTTGGGAGCAGGATGTCAGGAGTTCGAATCCCCTTACCCCGACCATTTTTGGGTCGTTAGCTCAGTTGGTAGAGCAGTTGGCTTTTAACCAATTGGTCGTAGGTTCGAATCCCACACGACCCACCATTTTTGAAACCAGTTAACGCTGGAATCAAATCTTAAGATCAGACGCCAAAAGCTCTGTTCGCAGAAGGCGCCTTTCAAAGGTGCCTTTTTTTTACCGGGGTATAGCGCAGTCCGGTAGCGCGCCTGCTTTGGGAGCAGGATGTCAGGAGTTCGAATCCCCTTACCCCGACCATATTAAAAATCCTCGTATCGAAAGATACGGGGATTTTTTTTGCCTGCTAATTGCTTGCCGCGGATCAACTGTAGGAGCAGCCGGTCGACGCTCGAATGCTCGCGAAGATCGTTAACGAAAACGCAGCGTTTCTGGTTTAACGCGGCGCTCTCAGGTTCTTCGCGAGCATGCTCGCTCCTACAGAAAGCAGCTTGATCAGTGCAATTTCAGGCGCGGCTCTGTCCCGCGCCCAATCTTGCTGCCCAGCATCAGCATCGCAGTGCGAAATGGCCCGTATAGCGCCATCTGGTGCATGCGGTACAGCGACACGTAGAACATCCGCGCCAGCCAACCTTCCAGCATGACGCTACCCGTCAGGTTACCCATCAAGTTACCCACAGCCGAAAAACGCGACAGCGAGATCAGCGATCCGTAATCGGTGTACTTGTAAGAAGGCAGAGGCTTGCCTTCGATCCGCAGTTTCAGTGACTTGGCGAGCAACGACGCCTGTTGATGCGCCGCCTGGGCGCGTGGCGGCACATTGCGATCAGTGCCCGGTTGCGGGCAGGCCGCGCAGTCACCGAAGGCGAAGATGTTCTCGTCACGAGTGGTTTGCAGGGTCGGCAGCACTTGCAGTTGATTGATGCGGTTGGTTTCGAGGCCATCGATGTCCTTGAGGAACCCTGGCGCACGAATCCCGGCGGCCCAGACTTTCAAGCTGGCGTTGATCACTTTGCCATCTACGGTGATCAGGCTGTCGGCCGTCACCTCGCTGACGGCGGCGTTGGTCATGACATTGACCCCGAGTTTTTCCAGGGTTTTATGCACCGGGCCGCCGATTCGTTCCGGCAGGGCCGGTAGCACGCGAGGCCCGGCTTCGATCAGGGTGATGTGCATGTTTTCCGGTTTGATCCGATCCAGGCCATAAGCCGCCAGTTCATGGGCTGCGTTATGCAGTTCGGCGGCCAGTTCGACCCCGGTGGCACCGGCACCGACAATGGCGACACTGATCTGCTCGACCTTGTCGGTCTGCCCCGCATGGGCGCGCAGGTAGTGGTTGAGCAACTGCTGATGGAAGCGCTCGGCCTGTTTGCGGGTATCCAGGAACAGACAGTGCTGCGCTGCACCCTGGGTGCCGAAATCGTTGGTGGTGCTGCCGACGGAAATCACCAACGAGTCGTAAGGCACTTCCCGGGCAGGCACCAGTTCCAGGCCGGCGTCATCATAAGTGGCGGCCAACTGGATTTTTTTATTGGCGCGATCAAGCCCGCTCATGCGCCCCAGTTGGAATTGGAAGTGGTTCCATTTTGCCTGGGCTACATAGTTGAGTTCGTCTTCGGACGAGTTCAACGACCCGGCCGCGACCTCGTGCAACAGCGGTTTCCAGATGTGGGTCAGGTTCGCGTCGACCAGCATCACGCTGGCCGTGCCGCGTTTGCCCAGAGTCTTACCCAGACGGGTAGCCAACTCCAGACCGCCGGCGCCGCCGCCAACGATGACAATACGATGAGTCATGGGGATATCTCGCAAGGCTAAAAGAAATCGGTGCAATTACCCGAGCGAGCGCCAAGCAGCTCATAGCGTCAGGTAACTGATAAGTCGGCTCAACAGGCCCAGGCCAATGGTCACTGCCAATACCAGCACAAGGAGCATCCACGGCCGGAAAGGCCGGCGCTCGACTTGGTGTTGGGACAGTTGCAGATACGCTTCGACATGCTTTTGGTCTTCGGGGTTCAGGCGGCTGGTCATAAAAGGCCTCGTCAGGTAGACGTTGCTGAAGGTGAAGAAGCTACAGGCAGACTCAACGAACGTTGAACGGAGCATAGCCGCTGTCAGTTAGGGGCTCGACGCTCACCCTGTCGTCCAGGCGAATGATGCCACTTTGTAGCACTCGGGCGGTGATTCCGCCATGCCCGCGCACGGCCTGAAAGGTCCCCGGGCCCAGGTTGTTCTGCAGGCGTGCGCAGGGCTGGCACCAGCCAGTGGTTTCGAAAATCGCCTGGCCGATGCGGAAACGCCGGCCCTTGAGGCTGAACAAGTTGATGCCACTGATAACGAGGTTGCGCCGCAAATCTTCAGGCTTGACCGGTTGATCGTCCGGGCGGCCCATCAGCGAACTGATCACTGCCAGATGCTCCCACTGAATCAGCGTCACCTGCCGCGCATTGCGCACGCCGGGGCGGGCGCGATCGCCCGTCAAGCCGGCCTCCAGTCGCGCTTCCACGGCATCCAGTTCGATCATTGGCACGTGACGTTCCGGGCGCACGCCAATCCAGCGAACGCGGCCGATCTGCGGTACTTCGGCAATCAGTTCCTGCAATGGGCTCACAGGCTGATCCCGACGTCGAACACGATGCTGCGTCCCAGGTTGCTGCGCAGGAAATCCGGCGCATCGGGATGAGCGAACAGCACGCGGGCGAAGGTCGGGCCCACCAGTGACAGCGAGCGCCAGCCCTGGCGCAGGTATTCGGTGGGCGGTGGGAAATGACTGTTGAGGTCCAGCACTTCACGCTTGAGGCTGGCGAAGGCAATGATGTCCAGCTCGCCCAGGTCCATGCCGCGCTCTTTGTAGTTGTGTGCTTTTTTGCGCAAGGTCGGCGCCAGCCGCAACAAGAACTCGTTGGCCGGTATGCGGCGGGGCTTGGCTTCGCGCCGTACCAGCTGGCTCAGGGAGAACGCACTGCGCCGCCTCTGCAATTCGTCGCGCCATTCATCATTGAGGCGTCGGCCCTCGTCGAGCACGAAGAACACCTCGAAATTGGCGTCGCGAAACAACACGTCCGGCGGTTCTCCCGCCGGAGCAAATTCGTCGGCCCGGTAGGGAATGTTCAAGCCTTGCAGCAGGCGTTGGCAGACCCAACGCTCGCGCTCCCATTTGCGGGCATTGGACAGGAACGCGTTGGCTTGCTCGGCCGCAATGGTCAGCAGGCGTAAGTAATCTGAATCATCCATACGCCCAAGCTTAGCGCTCAAATGCGATTGTAAAGAAGACAGTTTATCGGAGAGGGGCAATTGCGCGCGCCTCCCAGCCCGGTTCAGGGCGCTGCACAAAACGGATAGTGGTCTGCGCGATGCGGATATTGACCCGAGCCTGTTGACTCTACCCTCGGCTGTACGGACGTGAGCCGTGCTTCCGCTGCTCCTGAAAAAAACAACAACAAGAGATGAATGCCATGCGCAAGATCGACGTACATGAGGTTATCGACAATGCTCGGTTCAACCGCTTCCACTGGATGGTGCTGTTCTGGTGTGCCCTGATCATCATTTTCGACGGTTACGATCTGGTGATCTACGGCGTGGTCTTGCCGATGCTGATGAAAGAGTGGGGGCTCAGCCCTCTGCAAGCGGGGGCGTTGGGCAGCTATGCACTGTTCGGCATGATGTTCGGTGCGCTGTTCTTCGGTCCGCTGTCGGACAGGATCGGCCGCAAGAAAGCCATCACGATCTGCGTGATGCTCTTCAGTGGTTTCACCGTGCTCAACGGGTTCGCCCGAAACCCCACTGAGTTTGGTCTTTGCCGCTTCATTGCCGGACTGGGCATTGGTGGCGTGATGCCCAATGTCGTGGCGTTGATGAACGAATACGCGCCGAAAAAAATCCGTAGCACCCTGGTAGCGATCATGTTCAGCGGCTACTCGGTGGGCGGCATGCTGTCCGCCGGCCTGGGTATAGTGCTGATCCCGAGTTTCGGCTGGCAGTCGGTGTTCTATGTGGCGGTCCTGCCGTTGCTGCTGTTGCCGCTGATCATGTATTTCCTGCCCGAGTCAGTGGGGTTCATGCTGCGCCAGGGGCGCAATGACGAAGCTCGCAACATTCTCCAGCGGATCGACCCGGCCTACGTCGCAGAGGCCGATGACCAGTTGCACATGAGTGAAGTGAAGGGCACCGGGACCCCGGTGTTGCAGTTGTTCCGCGAGGGCCGTGCACTGCGTACGTTGATGTTGTGGCTGGCGTTTTTCTGCTGCCTGCTGATGGTCTACGCCTTGAGCTCCTGGCTGCCGAAACTGATGGCCAACGCCGGTTACAGCCTGGGCTCGAGCCTGTCGTTCCTGCTGGTGCTGAATTTCGGCGCGATCTTCGGCGCAGTTGGCGGCGGTGTGCTGGGTGACAAGCTCAATCTGCCGCGTGTGCTATCGGTGTTCTTTGCCATGGCGGCGGTGTCGATCACCCTGTTGGGCTTCAATAGTCCGATGCCGGTGTTGTACTTGCTGATCGCTGTCGCGGGTGCCACCACCATCGGCTCGCAGATTCTGCTTTACGCCTGCGCTGCCCAGTTCTACTCAATGAACATTCGGTCCACCGGTCTTGGCTGGGCTTCGGGCATCGGGCGCAATGGTGCGATCGTCGGACCACTGCTGGGTGGCGCTTTGCTCGGGATCAGCCTGCCGCTACAACTGAACTTCATGGCGTTTGCTTTGCCTGGTGCGATTGCCGCCATTGCCATGACGGTGTTCGCCATCAGCAGTCGGCGCAGTGCCCGACAATCCCTGTTGGATGATCAGCAGGGCTCGTCTGGCGGAGCTGTCGGCGAGGCTTCATGAAAACCTTGCTGCGGGATTTTTCCCTGTCTGCGGCCGTCGCCGGGTTCATCGCCACCGTGATTTCCTACGCCGGCCCCCTGGTGATTATTTTCCAGGCCGCCGAGGCAGCGCACCTGTCGCGCGAAGTGCTGTCGTCGTGGGTCTGGGCGATTTCCATCGGCAGCGCCGTGCTTGGCATCGGTCTGAGTTTGCGTTACCGCGTGCCGGTGATCATCGCGTGGTCGGCACCTGGTTCGGCGTTGCTCGTGGCGCTGTTGCCAGGGATCTCCTTGCCGGAAGCGGTGGGCGCCTATCTGGTCAGCAGCCTGATCATTTTCCTGGTCGGGGTGTCGGGGGCGTTCGACCGGATCATCGGCAAGCTGCCGGCAGCGGTGGCGGCAGCGATGCTGGCGGGGATTCTGTTCAGCTTCGGCACCGGGTTGTTTGTCTCGTTGCAGGGTAAGCCGTTGCTGGTGCTGGCGATGTTTGCCACGTACCTGATCTGCAAACGACTGATGCCGCGTTATGCGGTGCTGATGGTCCTGCTGGTGGGCTGCTCGATGGCATTGCTCGCCGGAGATCTGCATGGCGAGGCGTTGGTCGTCGGTATGGCCACGCCGGTGTGGATCACTCCGGCGTTCAGCCTCAGCGCGACGCTGAACATCGCCTTGCCGCTGGTGATGGTGGCGCTGACTGGCCAGTTCGTTCCTGGCATGGCGGTGCTGCGCGCCAGTGGTTACGCCACGCCATCGGGCCCGATCATCGCCAGCAGCGCATTGGGCACGGCCCTGCTGGCACCGTTCGGTTGCCACGGGCTGAACCTGGCAGCGATTACCGCGGCTATTTGCACTGGCCGCGAAGCCAACGAAGACCCTGGCAAGCGTTACGTGGCCGGGGTGATGGGTGGCCTGTGTTACCTGGTGCTGGGGATCTTCGGCGCCACCCTGGTCTCACTGTTTTCGGCATTCCCCAAGGAACTGATCGCGGCCCTCGCCGGATTGGCGCTGTTCGCTGCGATTGCTGGAGCGCTAGCGGGCGCGATGGCGGTGCCAACCGATCGCGAAGCCGCGCTGGTGACCTTTCTCACCACAGCCTCGGGTATGTCGCTGTTTGGGTTGTCCGCGGCTTTTTGGGGACTGATTTTCGGCATGGCCACCCACTTGATATTGAACGCCCGCCGCTCCGTCTCGCGCAGTGAGTCCACTGCAGAAGCACTTCAACCTGTCGATCAATAAAAATAAGAGAAAAAACGATGAAACAGATTCTCCCAACAACCGGTTCAGTGTTGTCCATGGCTGTCGTCTCGAGTTTCTCCACCGGCACGATGGCCGCCGAGAGTGGTTTTATCGAAGACACCACGGCCACCTTGCAAGCGCGCAATTACTACTTCAGCCGGGACTATTCCGACATCGTCGGGGCCAATCAACAATCGAAGGCCGAGGAATGGGCGCAGGGATTCATTCTCAACGTCAAATCCGGTTATACCCAGGGCACCGTCGGCTTCGGCGTGGATGTCATCGGCCTGCTCGGCCTCAAGCTCGACAGCAGCCCGGACCGGGTCAATACCGGTTTGCTGCCGGTGCAGGATGACGGGCGTGCGGCGAACGATTACAGCCGCCTGGAGGGCGCCTTGAAGGTGCGCTACTCCAAAACCGAACTGAAGGCGGGTGAATTGCAACCCAACCTGCCGGTGCTGGTGTTCAGTGATATCCGGCTGCTACCGCCCAGCTATCAGGGGGCAAGTATCAGCTCCAATGAGATCAATGGCCTGACATTGCAGGCCGGCCATTTGATTTCGACCAGCCTGCGCAACGAAGCCGGTGACGAAAAGATGCAAGCCATGCTCGGCCATGTGCCGCAGCGTCAAGTCAGCAGTGACGGTTTCAACTTTGCCGGGGCCGATTACGCCTTCAACGATAAACGCAGCTCGGTCAGCGCCTGGTACGGGCAGCTGGAAGATATCTACAACCAGCGCTTCCTGGGGCTCAAGCACAGCCAGCCGACGGGCGACTGGATATTGGGGGCGAACCTCGGTTACTTCGATTCGCGCGAGGACGGCAAGAAATTGCTGGGCAATATCGACAACCAGGCATTCTTTTCGCTGCTGTCGGCCAAGCGCGGCGGTCACACTTTTTATGTCGGCTATCAGGGCATGTTCGGAGACAGTGCCTTCCCGCGGGTATTTGCCAACATTTCGCCCTTGGGCAACGAAGTACCGACCTACGAGTTTGCCTCCACCGACGAGCGCTCCTGGCAGGCGCGTTATGACTATGACTTTGCGGCCCTGGGAGTACCGGGGTTGACCAGCACCCTGCGCTACATCAGCGGCAACAATGTCGATACCGGCAAGGGCTATGAGGGAAAGGATCGTGAGCGTGACCTGGACATCGGCTATGTGCTGCAGAGCGGCAGCCTCAAGGGCCTCGGTATCCGTGTGCGCAATGCAATGGCGCGTTCCAACTACCGCAGTGATATCGATGAAAACCGCTTGATCCTGAGTTACACCTGGACGCTGCTTTAATTGCCATGGCGGATCACAGGCTGCTGGTGCAATCACCGATGACGTTGTACGTCACGCGGCGGGTCTGGCCCTGATGATCGACATAGACCATGGTCGCTGGTACAACCCCGCACGCGGTCGCGGTGTCTGACACCGAAACCACCTTGGCGATATCCAGCGGCTGCGCCGGGTTGTACAGGACAGCGAGGGGCTCGTTTTCAGCGGCCATGGCCGAGGTGGCGACGAGGGTCAGAATCAGGCTGATCAAGGTTTTCATTATGGCGAGCTCCATGTGGATTCGATGGGTAAAGTCTAGTCTTTGCCACCGCTGGATAAAGGGGCGAACGCCTGATACAGCCTTACATGAAACGTAACAGTCACCCAGCCTGGAGGGCTCATGGATTTGCTTAACAACTTGCGCGTGTTCGTCCGTGTCGTCGACTGCGCAAGTTTCACCGCCGCCGCCGATGCGTTGGAGTTGTCCACCGCGCAAGTCTCGCGCCTGGTCGCGGACTTGGAGCAGCACGTGCAAGCCCGCCTGCTGCAGCGCACCACACGGCGCTTGAGCCTGACCGAGGCCGGCGAGCGATTCCTGCTGCGCAGTCGTCTGATACTTGAGGAAATGGAGGAGGCGACCGCAGAGGCTCGCGGTGCGCATCTCAAGCCAAGCGGTCGGTTGCGGGTGCATAGCATGAACGGCCTGGGGGTGCTGATCACGCCGCTGATTGCTCGCTACAGCGAGCTTTATCCCGATGTGGTGTTCGAGCTGACCCTGTCGCAGCGCAATCCCGATCCGTTGGAGGAAGGGCACGACGTGGTGATTTCGACTGCCCACGAACTGGCCGATTCGCAATTGGTCGCCCAGGCCGTCGGGCAGTTCTACAGCGTGCCCTGTGCTTCCCCGCAATACCTGCAACGCCGGGGTGTGCCGGACCATCCGCGGGTGCTGGACGATCATCAGTGCTTGCGCATGCTCGACCCGTTGTACAGCGATCAGTGGGTGTTTCAGGACGAGGAGGGCGAGCATGCGGTCAGCCCGTCCAGGACTTTTCAGTGCAATGTTGCCGAGTCGATGGTCAAGGCTTCGGAAGCCGGCATGGGCATCAGCCTGATTCCGTTCTACACCGCCACGCGGCCCTTGAGCGATGGCACCTTGTTGCGTTTGCTACCGGACTATCGGCCGCGTCAACGCAATGTGTATGCGGTGTATCCGTCGCGACGCTTTCTCGATGCCAAGGTTCGTACGTGGGTGGATTTTCTCAAGGCTGAGCTGCCCAAGCTGTTCGCCGAACATGAAGCGGTGATTAACGATCCCCGGCATTGGGCATGAAGTCGAGGGGGCGGCAAAGGGCGGTGTAGACTGAAGGCCTGTTCTCTATTGGCAAGCCAAGGGAGTGTGTCCTGTCATGATCGGTGCCGAGTTGCTGTCACCTGAAACCCTCACGGTGGGGTGGCTGATCTATGTGCCGGTGCTGATCTGGGCCGTTGCGCGAGTGTCCTGGGTCGAGCTGTTCAGCGACAGCCGTCGCCAGCACTTGCTGTTCGGCACGGTGTTTGCGCTCTTTGCGTTGTGGCTGGTGCGGCGCGATTTCGATACCGGCGTGTCTTATCACTTCATCGGCATGACCGCGGTGACGCTGTTGCTCGACTGGCCGCTGGCGATCGTCGGTGGATTGGTGGCGCAGACGGGACTGGTGCTGCTGGGCCGTCAGGACCTTGTGGCCATGGGGGTCAATGGCGCGCTGTTTATTTTATTGCCAGTGTTGATCACCGAATGCTGTGCGATTCTGGTGGAGCGCGCGCAGCCCAGAAATCCCTTCGTGTACATCTTCGTTTCCGGTTTTTTCGCCGCAGCCCTTACAGCGTTGCTGTGCCTGGTGCTATCGCTGACATTGTTGTGGTACGACGAGCGTTTTGCCATGCCTTACTGGCTCGAAGACTTCATCGGCTACCTGTGGCTGCTCATTTTTCCGGAGGCGTTCATCAACGGCATGGTGGTCAGCGCGCTGGTGGTGTTCTCACCCGAGTGGCTCGAAACTTTCAATCGCACGCGCTACCTCTCGGCGCCCTGGAAGGACGACGATCCCAAGTCTTGAGTCCTTTCAAATCCGCCGTTTCAATCGATCAATTGATCAATCAGAACCACGTTGGAATAGATCAGGCTGCCATCGCTCGCCCGGTGTCCGACCAGATGGAACTGACCACGCTCGTAGTGCAAATACACGCGCATCTGACAGTCGGACAAGGGGCCGTAACCCTCTGGCAAGACCAGGTTCAATGTGTCCATGTCGACATCGACCATGACTTCTTTCAACCCAGGGGTCTTCTGCAAGCGTTCTTCCGCTTCCTCCAGCCGTAGATGAAGAGGGCCGTCGACGTAAAAACGTATCTCACCTATTGGTTCGGATTTTTGGTCGGCGCTGGGTTTCCACCTGCCTTCGAGCGTCAGGTCACTCATGACGAATCCTCCATCGGGGCTGCTGGACTGCAATTGAGTATAGCCGCCAACCGGGTTTCGCTTGCCGACCTATACTTTGCAATGACTTTACCACCACGGGTGGTAGTTGCCTGTCGTGCCTGGACGTCAGTGGCGATGCTTGCGCATAACCAACGAACAACAGGAATAGGATGAAGAGAAATGGCGATAGCAATTATCTTGATTCTAATCGTTATTGCCTCAGTGCTCTTTCATGTACTAGCGCCTTGGCATGCAGCACCGCCCGCTTCCAACTGGGGATCAATAGACACCACACTGTTCATTACTTTGATCATTAGCGGAATATTTTTCATCGCCATTACGGTGTTCATGGCAGTCGCCATAATGCGGTATCGCCATAAGGAAGGCGCCAGGGCGCACTACCAGCCGGAAAGTAAAAAGTTGGAGTTCTGGTTGATTGTAGTGACCTCGATCGGTATCGCCGCCATGTTGGCGCCAGGCCTGGTTGTCTACAACGAGTTCATCCGGGTGCCGAAAGAGGCTTATGAACTTGAAGTCGTTGCTCAACAGTGGCAGTGGACCTATCGTTTTCCCGGGCAGGATGGGAAGCTGGGTAGGTCGGATATCAAGTTTGTCGATGCCATCAATCCCCTCGGCATTGATCCCAAGGACCCTGCCGGACAGGACGATATACTTATAAAAAATAATGAAATCCGATTGCCGCTGAATAGGCCGGTAAAAGTTTTACTTCGTTCTAAAGATGTGTTGCATGATTTCTATATCCCGCAAATTCGCAGCAAGATGGATATGGTGCCAGGGATGGTGTCTTACTTCTGGTTTACTCCAACTAAAACCGGCAAATATGAGGTCCTGTGCGCTGAGTTTTGTGGCGTAGGCCATTACAACATGCGCGGCCAGATGATCGTGGAGGAGCAGGGCGCCTTTGATCAATGGCTGAGCGGCCAACCGACCTTTGCGCAGACCTTGGTGAGCACTGCGAAACCAGGTCAGGACAGCGTGCTGGAAAAAGGTCGCCAGTTGGTCGAACAATACGGCTGCAGTGCCTGCCATAGCCAGGATGGCAGTACCCGTCTTGGTCCGACCTGGAAGGGGCTGTACGGTCGCACTGAACAGTTTGCCGACGGCAGCAGTGCGCTGGTCGATGAGGCTTACCTGAAAGAGTCGATTCTCAAGCCGCAGGCCCGTCTGGTGCAGGGCTACCCGCCGGTGATGGTGGCCTATACTCTCAATGACGATGAGCTGACGGCTGTCGTCGCCCTGATCAAATCACTGGGCGGCGCGCAGCAGGAACCTTCTGCCAGCGAAAAGCTGGACAGGGGGGACGACTTGGCGACTCAGGGGCAGCGGCTATCCGAGTCGCTCGGCTGTCTGGCCTGCCACAGCGTCGATGGCAGCAAGGGTGTCGGCCCCAGCTGGCAGGGCCTGTATGACTCGACAGTGACGCTTGCCGACGGATCGAGTATCAAGGTCGACGAGGGTTATCTAAAGGATTCGATCCTCAATCCCGGCGCCAGGATCGTCAAAGGCTATGCCGCCGTCATGCCGGCCTTTACGCCGACTGATCAGGAGTTGAACGCACTGATCGCCCTTATCAAATCCAAAGCCAATGCCGATGCGAGCAAGGCGCAACCAGGGAAGTAGCCGTAAACAGCCAGGAATGCACTGAAACTTCGACAGGAGGATGACGTGATGGCTTATGCGGAGCAAGCCGAAACAGAAGCACTGCACGAACCCAAGAGTTTCCTGACCAAATACATCTGGAGTCAGGACCACAAGGTCATCGCCGTCCAGTATTCCTTGACGGCGCTGTTCGTGGGGCTTATCGCCGTGGTGTTGTCCGGCTTGATGCGCATGCAGATAGGCTTCCCCGGCAGTTTGGCGTTCATGGATGCCAGTACTTACTATCAGGCGATGACCATGCACGGCATGATCATGGTCATTTACTTGCTGACGGCCTTGTTTCTGGGGGGCTTCGGTAACTATCTGATCCCGTTGATGGTGGGCGCCCGCGACATGGTCTTCCCCTACGTCAACATGCTCAGTTACTGGTTCTACCTGTTGGCGGTAGTGGTGTTGCTTTCCAGTTTCTTTGTCCCGGGCGGCGCCACCGGTTCGGGCTGGACGCTTTATCCGCCGCAGTCGATCAGCCAGGGCACACCTGGGTTCGAGTGGGGCATCGTGCTGATGCTCATCTCATTGGCGATCTTTATTGTCGCCGCCACCATGGGTGGATTGAACTATGTCACCACGGTGTTGCAGGCGCGCACGCACGGTATGACGTTGTTTCGCATGCCGCTTTCGGTGTGGGGCATCTTCATGGCCTCGATCATGGCCTTGCTGGCGTTCCCGGCGTTGTTTGTCAGTGCGGTCATGATGCTGTTCGACAAACTCCTGGGCACCAGTTTCTTCATGCCGGCGATGGTCTCGCTGGGGCAGCAACTCGATCACCAGGGCGGCAGCCCGATATTGTTCCAGCACCTGTTCTGGTTCTTCGGCCATCCGGAGGTCTACATCGTTGCGCTCCCCGCGTTTGGCCTGGTCTCCGACCTGATCAGCACCCATGCGCGTAAAAATATCTTCGGTTATCGAATGATGGTGTGGGCCATCATTGCGATCGGCGTACTCAGCTTTGTGGTCTGGGCGCACCATATGTATGTCAGCGGCATGAACCCCTACTTTGGCTTTTTCTTCGCCGTCACCACCTTGATCATCGCCGTGCCGACGGCACTGAAAGTCTACAATTGGGTACTGACCCTGTGGCGGGGCGACATCCATCTCACCGTACCGATGCTATTTGCCCTGGCCTTTATCGTCACCTTCCTGGTCGGCGGCCTGACCGGATTGTTCCTGGGTAATGTGATCGTCGATATTCCGCTCTCGGACACCTATTTCGTCGTCGCCCACTTCCATATGGTCATGGGGGTCGCACCGGTGTTGGTGGTGTTCGGCGGCATTTACCATTGGTTCCCGAAAGTCACCGGGCGCATGTTTAACGACACCTTGGGCAAGTTGCATTTCTGGATAACTTTTCTGGGCACCTACGCGATCTTTTTCCCTATGCACTATCTGGGCTTCCAGGGGATGCCGCGCCGCTACTACGCCTATGACAACTACGCGTTCATTCCACAGTCGGCGCACGAGTTGAATGCCTTCATTACGGTGGTTGCATTGACCGTCGGTGTTTCCCAACTGCTGTTCGTGTTCAACATGGCCTGGAGTGTATTCAAGGGTAAACCCGCAGGCAGTAACCCCTGGGGCGCGGCCAGTCTGGAATGGCAAACACCGGACACACCGCCGGTACACGGTAACTGGGGCGAGAAACTGCCAGTCGTGCATCGTTGGCCCTATGACTACAGTGTGCCAGGGATAGACCAGGATTTCGTGCCGCAAACGGTCTCCGCCGAGGAACTGGAGCAAATGCGGCAACGCAGCGAGGGCACCAGGATAGCGGACGTCAAGACATGAACAGACTGCTATTGAGAAATGCCGATGGCGCTGACCCCGGCGGCAGTTGGAATCGCGATCCTGAAGGTATTCAGGCCGGCGAGGGTGCCGATAGAAGCCACGTTGCAAAAACCGGCCTGCGCCTGTTTCTGGCAGTAGTGAGCTCGCTGTTCTTTCTCTTCCTGCTCGCCTTTATCGCCCGCTCGCAAATGGCCGACTGGCTACCCCTGACAGAGCCCATGGCGCCGTTGGCCAATCCTTGGCAATTGTGGGTGAATTCGGCTTTTCTGGTATTGAGTTGCATCTCTCTGCAGTGGTCGCGCATGGCCGCCCGCCGGGCTCGAATGGACGCAACGGTCATTGCTTTTGTAGTAGGGGGAGGATTTGCCATTGCCTTTCTGGCGGGGCAACTCTGGGTCTGGCAGCAGTTCGTCGCCTGGGGCTACTTTGTCGCCAGTAACCCAGCCAACAGTTTTTTCTACCTGCTGACTGGCGTGCACGGCCTCCACCTGTTGGGCGGGTTGGTGGCCTGGGGCAGGACCGTCGGCAAGTTCCTGCGTCAGGTGCCGTTGCCGCAACTCAGCGCCAGCGTAGAGCTCTGTGCCATCTATTGGCACTACCTATTGGGTCTTTGGTTCGTGCTGTTCGCGCTACTGACCAGCACGCCGCAAACCTATGAAACCATCGCCAGACTCTGCGGCCTGAGGTGAAAAACCATGGCAGCGCATCCACAAGCCCCAGTCGAGTCGGATCCAACAAGCCCGTTGCCTGCACCGGGATGGCAGGGCATCGCCAGCGACTGGGCCTCGGATAAAGACGCCTTCAAACAGGTCCCCTGGGGCAAGGCGATGATGTGGATATTCCTGCTGAGCGACACGTTCATATTCACCTGTTTCTTGACCGGCTACATGTCGGTACGCATGACCATCACCGACGCCTGGCCCAATCCCAGTGAAGTGTTTGCATTGACGATCGGCGGTAGGGAAATCCCGCTTATCCTGATCGCCATCATGACTTTTGTGCTGATCAGTAGCAGCGGCACCATGGCCATGGCCGTCAATTTCGCCTATCGCCGTGATCGCGTGAAAACCACGGCCCTGATGCTGGCGACCGCTGCCTTGGGGGTGACCTTCGTCGGCATGCAGGCCTTTGAATGGAGCAAGCTCATCGCAGAAGGGGTGCGCCCTTGGGGAAACCCCATGGGGGCGGCTCAATTTGGTGCCAGCTTTTTCATGATTACCGGTTTTCACGGACTGCATGTATCCATCGGCGCCATCTACCTCAGCATTGTGGCGATGAAGGTATGGCGGGGAGATTATGAGCGCTCCGGCAACTATCAGAATGTCGAGATAGCCGGGCTTTATTGGCACTTCGTGGATTTGGTGTGGGTGTTTATTTTTGCTTTCTTCTATTTATGGTAGAGGAGCGCGGATGATGGCGCATGCTCAAGGTCAGCAACATCCAATCAGTTTGTACCTGAAAATTTGGGGGCTGTTATTTGTCCTCAGCACACTCTCGTACCTTGTCGACTATTTCCATTTTCACGGCTATCTCAGGTGGGCCCTGATTATTACGTTCATGTTGTTGAAGGCAGGCTTGATCGTCTCCATCTTCATGCACATGGCTTGGGAACGGTTGGCACTGGTCTACGCCATATTGGTGCCACCGTTGTGTCTGCTGGTGCTCGTCGGACTGATGGCCACCGAGGCGGATTATATTTTCCTCAGTCGGGTCATCTTCTTTGGCCAATAAGCGGCCATCAGTCTTCGGCAGTTAACCTGATATCACTCGCTTGAACTGATGCCATTTGTGCTGCCAGGCTACTGTCCAGTGGGGTGCTGCCGCTCCCGTGCCAGCGATTTCCAGCATGGGATGATGTCCGATGACCTGGTCCAGTACCGTTTCCTGATTCGGCTCAACATCCACGAAGAAGATGTGCTTGCCCTCATGCACCGCCTGCTTGAAATTGCGGAAGTGAGAGTTCGGCACCTGGAATCCAAAGAAGCCGCCTTCCCAGATGCAGAAGCCCAAAACAACCACGGCAAGGAAGACGAAGGGTGTCCAGCCTGCGGCGGATTCGGTCCAGCCCATCCAATAGGCGCCACCCAGGACCACTGCTGCGAGTGGGATACCGACCACCGCACCAATCTCACCAGAGTGAACGGCGTCCTGTTCCATTAACGAGCTGATTTCGTGGAGGTGATGTTGTTCAACATCAGCAACCTGTTCACTGAGCACATGAATTTGTTCGGAATTGATGCCGCTGGCTTCCAGCTCATTTTCAACGGCTTCAAGATCGTCGAGATTGTCACTGATGTAATAGTGTCGATTCATGCCACACCTCCCATCTCGTGTTGGCGGTGAACCTCCTTTGTCCTGCAGCCAATAACCGAGATTTTGCCGTCGGTAACGGTACCCGTGGGGAACGTTGCACATTCATGCAATTCGAGAGAAGTATAGCATTCGCTAATAAGCCGGATTTCGGGGCGCAAGCTCTAAAAGTCAAGGCCTGGCTCACTCCCTGGCACAGGCCAGGCCCCTGATGATCCGGATCAGTGGCGCGGGTCGAAATCGCCGCTGAACATTTCGTCCTCGGCATCCGGGGCCACTGGAATCTTGTGCTCTTCCGACGCCCAGGCGCCCAGGTCGATCAGCTTGCACCGGTCCGAGCAGAACGGCCGGAATTTGCTCTCGGGGCTCCATTCGACAGGGGCACCACAGGTTGGGCATTCGACGGTTGAAATCTGGCTCATGACTGGCCTCCACGCAAAGTAAGGTAAAAGTGATGCAGGCGTTCGACCTCGCTGTGCAGCCAGGCGAGGTCGCGGTCGTTGACCACTACGTCGTCGGCATGGCTTAGGCGCTCCTGACGGCTGGACTGGGCCTTGAGGATCGCCTGGACCTGCTGTTCGCTGGTCTGGTCACGCCGCAGGGTGCGTTCGATCTGCAGCTGTTCGGGGGCATCGATCACCAGGACCCGTTGGGTCATGGCGTACTGGCCGGATTCAATCAGCAGTGGCGAAACCAGGATCGCGTAAGGTGATTTTGCCAGCGCCAGGTGATGGGCAATCTCTTCGGCGATCAGCGGATGCAGCAAGGCTTCCAGCCAGAGGCGTTGCTCCGGTACTTCGAAGATCAGTTTACGCAACGCGGCGCGGTCCAGTTGCCTATCGGCTTGCAACACCCCCGGACCGAAGTGTTCGGCAATCTTTGCCAGCGCCGGCCGACCGGGTTCCACCACCCAGCGAGCGGCATGATCGGCATCGACCGCATGCACGCCCAGGTCGATGAAATGTTGGGCCGCCGCACTTTTGCCGCTGCCAATGCCGCCGGTCAAGCCGAGAATCCAGGGTTTTTCCACAGGGTTATTCATTTCAGACCGACAAACTGCCAATAGAAGGCGGTTATTTGACCACCCCAGAGCAAGGCAATCCAGCCGGCAATGGCCAGATAGGGGCCAAAAGGGATAGGCGTCGCTGTTTGTGCCTTGCGAAGGCGCAGGTAAATCGCGCCGATGATCGCACCCGCCAGGGATGACAAGACGATCGTCAGCGGCAGGATCTGCCAACCGCCCCAGGCGCCAAACATCGCCAGCAGCTTGAAATCCCCATGCCCCATGCCGTCCTTGCCGGTGATCAGCTTGAACACCCAGAACACCGTCCACAGCGCCATGTAGCCGGCAATTGCACCCCATAACGCTTCAGGCAATGGGACGAACAGATCGAGGCTGTTGACGATCAGCCCCAGCCACATCAGCGGTAGCACCAGTACATCGGGCAATAGTTGATGCTCGGCGTCGATCAGGCTCATGGCCAGCAAGCCCCAGGTCAGGAGCATTGCCATGCCGGCTTGCCAGCCGAAGCCGAAGTGCCAGGCAATGAACGCCGACAGGAGGGCGCAGGCCAGCTCAGTCAATGGATAGCGTTTGCTGATCGGCGTTGCGCAGGCGGAACAGCGCCCGCGCAGGAACATGAAGCTGAACACTGGAATGTTTTCCCAGGCGCGAATCCGGTGGCCGCAATGTGGGCACTGGGAATGCGGCAGCATCAAATTGAAAGTCGGCAGCGACGTTTCGCCGGGCAGCCCGAGGATCTCATGGGCCTGCACGCGCCACTCGCGCTCAAGCATCTTCGGCAGGCGCCACACCAGTACGTTGAGGAAGCTGCCGACCAGCAGGCCGACCACCCCGGCGATGACGACGAAAGCCAGTGGGTAGTGGGTAAGCATATCGTTCAAGGGCATGTCAGATCGCTGAGCCGAGTTGGAAGATGGGCAGGTACATTGCGACCACCAGGCCGCCGACAATAACACCCAGCACCACCATGATGAACGGTTCCATCAGGGTGGTGAGGGAGTCGACCATATTGTCGACCTCGTCTTCGTAGAAACCTGCCACCTTGTCGAGCATGTCGTCGAGTGCGCCCGACTCCTCGCCTATGGCGGTCATCTGAATGGCCATATTCGGGAAAATACCGGACGTGCGCATGGAAAAATTCAGCTGCATACCCGTCGCAACGTCCTGTCGGATGCGCAACACCGCGCGTTTGAACACGATGTTGCCGGTGGCGCCGGCCACCGATTCCAAGGCCTCGACCAGCGGCACGCCAGCGGCGAAGGTCGTCGACAGCGTGCGGGCGAAACGGGCCACGGCGGACTTGTACATCAAGGTCCCCACCAGCGGCAGTTTCAGCAGCCAGGTGTCCATTCGGTCACGAAAACCTTGCGAGGTTTTCAGGGCATGGCGTACAGCGAAAGCAGCCGTGACCAGTACGCCCAGCAGCATCCACCACCATGCTTGCATGAATTGCGACAGGTCGATGACCATCAAGGTAAAGGACGGCAATTGAGCGCCAAAGCCCTTGAACACCGATTCGAATTGCGGCACCACCTCGACCAGCAGGATGCCAGTCACGATGATCGCAACACACACCACGATCAGCGGGTAGGTCATGGCTTTCCTGATTTTCGCCTTGAGACTTTCGCTTTTCTCCTTGTAGGTCGCCACCCGTTCCAGCAGCGTGTCCAGCGCGCCAGCCTGCTCCCCGGCGTCTACCAGGTTGCAGTACAACTCATCGAAATATTGCGGTTTTTTACGCAGGGCGGTGGCGAAGCTATTGCCCGCCGCCACTTCCTGTTTCACCTCATCAACGAGCTTGCGCATGGCCGGGTTATCGAAGCCTTCACCGATGATGTCGAAAGACAGCAACAACGGCACGCCGGCTTTCATCATGGTTGCCATTTGCCGGGTGAAGAGGGCGATGTCCTGGGCCTTGATACGTTTGCCCAGATTGAAAATCGACGTGGTTTTCCTGCGCACCTTGCCGGGGTTGATGCCCTGCTTGCGCAATTTCGTCCTGATCATTGCCGGGTTCTGGGCGCTCAATTCGCCCGTCACCTTCGTACCTTTCCTGTCTGTGCCTTCCCAGGTGTACACACTGGTTCTTGCTGCCTTGACTGCCATGTTCAGTCCTTGCTGACCCGGTTATAACCGCCGTTGCATTGATTGCAATCGACCGCCTCATAGATCGTGAATGTGCCGATGCGTTCCTCGGGGTTCCGGGCGCAAGCAATTGAAGACTTATAGCCTAGTCAAGCGGGGGAACAAAACCTGCGGTCTTGAGGTGACAAAAAGTGTCAGATAGTGCGGTTCCTGGGGGTAGGAAGGGCTTCGTGGCAACGATTGCACCCCGCGAACAAGGTACGCCGGGCTTGGCATGGGCTGTGCTGCAGCAGGTGCAGATCATGAGATTTCGACTCATGCACGGAGGCTGTCATTGAATAATCAAAAAGGCTTTACCCTGATCGAGTTGCTGATAGTCGTGGCGATCATCGGGATCCTGGCGACGTTTGCGATCCCTGCTTACTCCAAGTACCAGGCGCGGGCCAAGGTCACGGCAGGTCTGGCCGAGATTTCAGCATTGAAGGTGGCGTTTGAAGACCTGATGAACCAAGGAACAGATCCGGACCTGACGCAGGTGGGCGGCTCCGCCACCACGTCCAACTGCGCCACGACCGCAGTGGGCAAAGCAGCAGAAGGTACTGGCACGATTGGTTGCACAATCCTCAATGCTCCGGCGCAGGTGTTGAATAAAACCATTACCTTGACCCGCTCGTTGACTGGCTGGACGTGCACCACCGGTGTCGAACAGGAGTACGCGCCGAAAGGCTGCAAGGGCGTTGAGCCAAAAGCCTGATCCATACGCTTGTTTGCCCGATACCCCGCTCAGTGCGGGGTATTTTTTTGCTCGCCGTTCAGAAATTTCGAGTAATTGAGAAAACTTCCAACAATTCATGGCCTTAGGCCTTCTTTAAAACCCGCAACTTGCATGTAGATAATTTCCAACTCATGCATTTTGCATGATTGTGAAAAATGACTGTTTTTATAAGCAATTGATTTATAAGTAATTGTTGTCTGTTTCAAAGTTGGCACAGCGTTCGCAATATCTCTGGTAACCCTGCTGACAAGCTAACCAGCAGACTTTCCAGAAAAACAGGAGTTACTCGTATGAAGAAGTTCGCTATTGCTGCCGCTACTGCTACCGCGCTGACCCTGACCATGGCCAACGCTGCATTTGCCCAGGCTCAGGCCACACAAGGCCCGATTATGCTGGCCGCCGGTGAAATGACCGAAGCGAAAGAGGATGTTTCCGATACCTGGATCACTACCAAAGTCAAATCAGACCTGGTCACCGAAAAAGGGATTCCAGGTACCGATATCAAAGTGGAAACCAACAAAGGTGTTGTGTCCCTGTCGTCCACCGTTGCTGTAACGGATGCACAGAAAGCCACCGCCGTGGCGATCACCAAGAAAATCAAAGGCGTCAAGGCGGTCTCCGCTGACGGCCTGAAAGCCGAGTAAGGCAAGACTTCTCGCCTGGACTGGGAGAAGGCGCGGCAGACGGGCTGAGTCATACGTCTGCCGCAACCTGATAGTTCATGCGACCGGCCACAAGGATGTGGCCATTACAGGCCCTGGCATTCGTGTCGGGGCCTGTTCTATTCAAAGCAGAGATCGCAGCCTTCGGCAGCTCCTACATGGGTTTGTGTAGACCAGTAGGAGCTGCCGAAGGCTGCGATCTTTTGCTGTTGCCGTTATTCGGCGTCCAGATGCAGGGGCGTAACGACCTTGCCGTCTTTTTCCGCTTCGCCCAACTGGGCATCGATGAAGTACACACGGTCATCGGCGAGCTGGCCTTTATCGACCAGATAGTCCTTGATGCTGCTGGCGCGTTCCTGGCCCAGCTCACGCAACAGCACTTCGCTGGAACTCCAGAACTGGATCACCTGCTCGCGCATTTTCGCGGTGCGTTCTTCTTTGCCCAGGTCTTTCCATTCAGCAGGTGGCTGGACCTTCAGGCGTGTGCGGTAGATCCCTTCCAGCAGCGGACCTTTCTCGCTATCGGGTACCTCCAGCAAATTTGCCTTGGCCGGAACCTTGTCGCCACGGCGCTGGAGCATTTTGTAGTAGTTGTACTGATATTCCCGTTCCAGGCGTTGCTCGGCGAGCAGCGGGCCGTCGCTGCTCTTGGCGGCAGTGCCTTCGATTTCCAGGCGCAGGGCCGGACGTTCCTTCAGGGCCTGGGACAGTTTGACCAGTGCCGCTTCAGCGTCCTTGTTCAGTTCGCTTGACCCCGGGGCGAATGCCACGGTGCCCAGGTCTTGCGAGCCACCACCGGCCACCAGGCCACCAATGAGTTTGAACGGCGCGGCCGCGGCCTTGACGATCAGGTTGCGCAGGGTCTGCCAGACAATCGGCATCACGCTGAATTGTGGATTGTTCAGGTCACCGCTCACCGGCAGTTCAATGGAAATCTTGCCATCGACATCCTTGAGCAAGGCGATGGCCAGTTTCAATGGCAGGCTCACGGCGTCCGGGCTGTCGACCTTTTCGCCCAGTTGCAACTGTTCGACCACCACTTTGTTCTCAGCCTTGAGCTGGCCCTTGACGATCACGTAATGCAGATCGAGGTTGAGTCGGCCCTTGCGGATGCGATAACCGGCGAACTTGCCGGAGTAGGGGGTTAATGTGGTCAGTTCCACGCGTTTGAAGCTGGTGGCGATGTCGAGGCTGGCCATCGGGTCGAACGGGTTGACCGCGCCTTTGATGGTCACTGGTGCATAGCGGTCAACCTTGCCTTTGATGTCGACACTGGCCGGTTTCGCCTGACGGCTGTCGATGGTGCCGATCGAACCGTTGAGCTGCTGAATGGCGGTGGCGAAGTTCGGGGTCAGGCTGAAGTCGGCGAAGTTCGCAGAACCGTCGTTGATGGCGATGCCGCCGATGTGGATGCCCAGGGGCTTGTCCTTGCTGGCGGTGGGTTTGGCGGCGGCGGGCTTGGCGCCGGCGTCGGCCGGTTGCGGGATCAGCAGGTCATCGATGTTGGTGGTCCGGTCATCGTTGATCATGAAGCGCGCATAGGGTTGCAGCAGATTGATCTTGTCGATCGACAGGCTGTCGCCGTGTTGGTAGTTCAGGCCTTCTACCACCAATTGTTGCCACTTGAGAAAGTCGCGGGTTTTCAGGGTGTCGAGGGTATGCAATTGATCGACCTGGGCGCGGCCGGTGACGCTGAGCACCAGCGGATCGGTGCTTTTCAGGTTGACCGCCAGGTCGCTGCCGAGCATGCCACTGCGCAGTTCCAGGCGAATGAACGGGCTGATGTAGGACTGGGCGACGCGCAGGTCGATGTCCTTGGTCTGTACATTGAGTCGGGCGCTGACTGGGGCCAGGTTGACCTCGCCATCGGCCGTGAGCTTGCCCTGTTTGCCTACGCCGGTGTCGAGCTTGAGGAGGAAGGGCGAGCCATTGAGACTGTCGAACTTCTGTAAGTCGAGATTCAGCGGGCTCAGTTCCAGTTCCACCGCAGGTTGTGCTTTGCGGTCCGCCAGATGCACTTTGTAATCGCGCAATTGCACATCATTGAGAAGCACTTGCCACGGTTTGCCTGGCGTCGCGGGTTCGGGTTTCGGCGAATCGGCCGCCGCCGGGGTGCTCGGCGGTTCGGCGTTGGCCTTGGCCGCTGGTTTGGACGGTTGGCTGGCGAACAGTTTCTGCCAGTCGAGTTGCCCGTCGGCTTCCAGGGCTGCCCAGGTTTCCAGCTTGTGGCTGCGGATCTTGCCGACCACCACTTGTTGCTTGGCCAGGTCGACAGTGGTTTCGCTGATGTCCAGGCGTTCGAGTCTCGCCAGCGGCCGTCCATCCGGGGCCTTGATCGCGAAGGGGGCGATACTGACCGCGACATTGTTTAGCAGCAGTTCGGTTTGCTTGGACAGGTTGAGTTTGTAATCGGTACTGAGGCTGACTACGCCGCTTTCGAGGTCCAGCGGCACGGCGTCGCGCACATAGGGCCAGAAAGCTTTCATCTTGCCGTCGGTGATTTTCAGCTTACCTTCGGAGGCGAGTGGGATCAGGCTGAAGTTGCCGGTCCAGTCGATCTGACCGCCGTTGGGACCAATTGCCACCAGCGTCATGTTGGCACTGTCTTCCGGCAGGGTGCTGAGGTTCTTGAGTTCGAAATCGAGCTTGTCGTAGAGGAATTCGATGGCTTCGCTGGGGCGTGCATCCTTGAAGTGCAGCGATCCATCCACCAGTTTGATTCGGTCGATGCGCAGCGGGAATGGCTTGGCGTCAGGGTCGACGGGTGTCGGCTCGCTGGCCGGCAATTTGAACAACCCGATCAGGTTGAGCTTGCCGTCCTTGCCGAAGAGCACCTCGGTCTTGGATTTTTCCAGCTCGATATCCGACAGGTGCAGCGCTTTGGTCCAGAGGCTGTCGAGTTGCAGGTTGGCGTACAGGCGCTCGAAGCCGACCTGCTCCTTGCCGGGCTCGCCAATGTTCAGGCCCCAAAGGGTTACTTCAAGGCTGAACGGGTTGAGTTCGATCCGTTGGATCTTGGCGGGCGTCGTGGCGTAGTTGGCCAGTTGCTGGTTGGCAACGCGCAACGCGATGCCGGGCAAAATGAGAAAGCCCAGCAGACTGTAGAGGGCCAGAGCAGTCAACAAGGCGCCGATGGCGCGAATCAATCCTTTGTACATGTATGGCTTCATCTGTCTGGATCGGAGTGCCTTGGAGTATGGCACGCGATTTCGGTTCCGAAGTCCTTACATCGGGCAGGATTTATCTGAAAACAACGGCGACTTTCAGAGCTGCAGAATCAGGGTTTTCAGGGGCGGCTGCTGATCCATCGACGGGAAGTCGGCGCCCGGTTTCATGACGGTCCACTCGCGTACCGGACGGCCGGCCTTCTCGGCGCAACGCAAGACCTGCTCGCGCCAGTCGTCCATGCTGACCTTTGCCAGGTTGTTGCAGCAGATCAGCACGCCATTGTCTGCGGTGGTCAGCAATGCCGGCTTGAGCAGGCTCTGGTAGTCGCGCAGCAGGTCGACGGTGCCGAAAGCACTCTTGGCCCAGGCAGGCGGATCGAGCAGCACCAGGTCGTACTGGCGCTGTTCCAGGCGTTGATAGCTCGGCAGTTTCTGCCCGCGACGCTGGCTGATGGGCAGGCCGGCCAACTGGCGAATGGCCGGGAAGTAGTCGGACTGGATGAACTCCATGGTCGGCAGTTGCGGGTTGAGCAAGCCATTCTCGCGCCCGACCGCCAGGTTGCCTTCGGCGAAATCCAGGTTGCACACCTGGCTGGCACCACCGGCTGCGGCGCTGAGGCCGACCCCGCAGGTGTAGGCGAACAGGTTCAGCACGCGCTTGTTCTTGCTGTGCTCCTTGACCCAGCCACGGGTGTTGCGCAGGTCGAGGAACAACAGCGGGTCTTGCCCGGCATGGCGCCCGCGTACCCGGTAATTCAAGCCCCACTCGTGGCCAACCAGGTCTTGCAGTGCGGCTTCTTCGGCACGGTAGACGGTGTCTTCACGGTCGATGCGCGAGTTGCCACGGGAGCGGTCGTTATAGACCAGCAGGGTTTCCAGCCCCAGGTATTGATTGACGATTTCATGCAAGTGCAGCAACGCCTCGCGGTCCAGCGACTGATGGAAGCTTTGCACCATCAGTTGTGGGCCATAGCGGTCGATCGTCAGCCCTCCGGCGCCTTCCTGGCTGCCATGGAACAGGCGATAGCAGTCGGTGCCCTGGCTGTGCAACTCGGCCAGCAGGTCCTGGCGATGTTCAAGGGCGGCGCGCAGCGCCTGATTCAAGGAAGACATGCTGGGCGCCTTGCAGGAGGAATTGGGCGCGGGAGTTTAACAGCTTGAGCGCAGTAGCACTTGTAGGAGCGAGCATGCTCCGGGCGGCGTTCCGACGATGATCGTCAACGATGACGCTGGGTGCCTGACACTCCGCGCAGTATTCAAGTCCATCGCGAGCTCGCTCCTACGACAGGCCCATACGCCGTTTCGCACGATGCACCGAGCCATTGCGCACCGCCCAGCGCAGCATCGGCGCACTGCGATTGACACTGGCGCGGATCAGTTTGCGTTGCAGCGGCCCCTGGCTCACACCGAGCATGTCACTGGCCCAATCTGGCAGCAGGTCGATCCCGGCCTGCATCATCAACCCGCCGAAAGGCCGGGCCAAACGGCTGGGGGAGGGGGCGTTCAACAACAGTCGAAGTACTTCACGACTGCGTTCGTCGCACAACAGTTGCGGGCGAACGCGTTCAAGATAAGCGGCAATTTCCTGCCGGGAGCGCGGCACGTCGCGGGCGCCCAGGCGCTCGGCCACTAGTGCGATCTCTGCGTAATAACGATCCTGATCGGCCAGGGACAGCTGCGGATTTCGATAACGCAGGTGCGCTGCTAGGAAGTTGCTGACCTCGGCGACGTGCACCCAGGTCAGCAGGTCGGGATCGCTGGCGGCATAGGGCCGGCCATCGGGCGCGGTGCCGGTGATTTGCAGGTGGATGGTGCGCACCTTTTCGATCAGCCAGTCGGCGTCCTGTCGTGAGCCGAAGGTGGTGCCGGAGATGAATTGCCCGGTGCGGCGCAAGCGACCGAGCATATCCTCGCGGAAATTCGAATGGTCCCACACACCGGCCAAGGCCAGCGGGTGCAGCGCTTGCAGCATCAGGGCGCTGATACCGCCGATCAACATGCTGCTGAAGTCGGCGTGGACTTGCCAGCTCACTGAATCCGGTCCGAACAGCCCAGGATCGCCCTTGGGGTTTTCCAGGTCGAGCTTGCCCAGGGACAGGCCGGTCAGGCTCATGATCTGGGTTTCGATACGGCTGCGAATGAATTCCATGGTGTCCCGGTGATTTTCCGTAGGCGGCGGCAGTACGTTATTGGTTCAGGCGCTTGTCGATCAAGCCCTGGACCACGCTCGGGTCGGCCAGAGTCGAGGTATCTCCCAGGCTGTCCAGTTCGTTACAGGCAATCTTACGCAGAATGCGCCGCATGATCTTGCCCGAACGGGTTTTCGGCAAGGCCGGCGCCCATTGGATCAGGTCGGGCTTGGCGAAGCTGCCAATCTCCTTGCTGACGTGGGCCAGCAAGGTTTTCTTCAGTTCTTCGTTGGGCTCGACACCGTTCATGGGAGTGACGAAGGCGTAGATGCCCTGGCCCTTGACGTCATGGGGGTAACCGACCACGGCGGCTTCGGCGATGCTGTCGTGCAGCACCAGGGCGCTCTCCACTTCGGCAGTGCCGATGCGGTGCCCGGAGACATTGATGACGTCGTCGATGCGCCCGGTGATCCAGTAGTCACCGTCTTCGTCGCGGCGGGCGCCATCGCCGGTGAAATAGTAGCCGGGGTAGGGCTTGAAGTATGTGTCGACCATCCGTTGCGGATCGCCATAGACGCTGCGGATCTGCGCTGGCCAGCTTGATTTCAGGGCGAGCACGCCGCTCCCGGCGCCTTTGATTTCCTTGCCATGTTCGTCCAGTAACACCGGCTGCACGCCGAACATCGGTTGTGTCGCGCAGCCTGGTTTGATCCGTTGCGCACTGACCAGCGGGCTGAGCATGATGCCGCCGGTTTCGGTCTGCCACCAGGTATCGACAATTGGGCAGCGTTGTTCGCCGACGACATTGAAGTACCACTCCCACGCTTCCGGATTGATCGGCTCACCGACGGTGCCGAGCAATCTGAGGCTGGAGCGGGACGTTTCCTGCAACGGTTCTGCGCCCTCGCGCATTAGAGCGCGCAATGCGGTGGGGGCGGTGTAGAAGATATTCACTTTGTGCTTGTCGATCACCTGCCAGAACCTCGAGGTGCTCGGGTAGCTCGGCACGCCTTCGAAGATCAGGGTGGTGGCGCCATTGGCCAGGGGCCCGTAGACGATGTAGCTGTGGCCAGTGACCCAGCCGACATCGGCGGTGCACCAGAAAACTTCGCCATCGCGGTAGTCCAGGACATATTTGAAGGTCATTGCCGCTTGCAGCAGGTAGCCCCCCGTCGTGTGCAGCACGCCTTTGGGTTTACCGGTGCTGCCGGAGGTGTAGAGGATGAACAGCGGGTCTTCGGCGTCCATCGGCTCGGGCGGGCAGTCGTCGCCGACGTCACGCAGTGCCTGGTGATACCAGAGATCCCGGCCCTCGACCCAGTTCACCGGGTTCTGGGTCCGTTCCACCACGACCACGGTGCTGACATCCGGGCAGCTTTGCAGCGCCTTGTCGACATTGTGCTTGAGCGGCACGAACTTGCCTCCGCGCACGCCTTCATCGGCGGTAATCACTGTGCGACAGTCGGCGTCGAGGATCCGGTCGCGCAACGAATCCGGCGAGAAGCCACCGAACACCACCGAATGCACTGCACCGATGCGTGAGCAGGCGAGCATGGCGTAGGCGGCTTCAGGGATCATCGGCATGTAGATGCATACACGATCGCCTTTCTTCACGCCACGGCTCTTGAGCACGTTGGCCAGGCGGCAGACGTAATGGTGAAGCTTCTTGTAGGTGATTTGCGTGGATTCGGCGGGGTCGTCGCCTTCCCAGATGATCGCGGTCTGATCGCCGCGTGTTGCCAGGTGACGGTCGATGCAGTTGTAGCTGACGTTCAGCCTGGCGCCGGCAAACCAATGGGCTTCACCGGTTTTCAGATCGTAGCGCTGGACGGTTTGCCACGGTGTGCTCCAGTCGAGGAAGCGGGTGGCTTGTTCGGCCCAGAAGGTGCTGGGGTGCTCGATGGATTCGCGGTACAGGCGGTGATAGTCGTCCTGACTCAATTGTGCAGCCCGGCGCACGGCATCGGCTTTGGGGAACGTGCTGATATCGAACATGACGGTTCCTTCTTCTTGTTTGGCGACAAGAGGGGAGCTGCGCGACCCTCGTAGGAGCTGCCGAAGGCTGCGATCTTTTGACTTTGCTTTTAGAAGATCAAAAGATCGCAGCCTGCGGCAGCTCCTACAAGGTTAGTTCCCCGCAGGAACGGTGTCAGATCAGCCGCGGTGACGCCCGCGGAAGTAGTTGATCAAGCCCTGGGTAGACGCGTCGTCAGCCGGGGTTTCTTCGCTGCCGACCAGGCGGTTGTAGACGCCTTTGCCCAGCTCCTTGCCCAACTCCACACCCCATTGGTCGAAGGCGTTGATGCCCCATATCACGCTTTGTACGAAGACTTTGTGCTCGTACATCGCCACCAGCGCACCCAGGCGCCGCGGGCTGATACGCTCGACCACCAGGGTATTGCTCGGACGGTTGCCCGGGATCACCTTGTGCGGCGCAAGGCTCTGCACCTGTTCTTCGCTCATGCCTTTGTCACGCAGCTCGGCCTGGGCTTCGGCCAGTGTCTTGCCGAGCATCAGCGCCTGGCTTTGCGACAGGCAGTTGGCATACAGCCACTGGTGGTGGTCGGCCACCGGGTTGAAGCTGACGATCGGCACGATGAAGTCGGCCGGGATCAGTTGGGTGCCCTGGTGCAGCAACTGGTGGTAAGCGTGCTGGCCGTTGCAGCCTACACCGCCCCAGATCACCGGGCCGGTATCGGTGCTGACGGGCGTACCGTCCTGGCGCACGCTCTTGCCATTGGATTCCATGTCCAGCTGTTGCAGGTGCTTGGTAATGTTCCGCAGGTAGTGGTCGTACGGCAGGATCGCGTGGCTTTGCGCACCCCAGAAATTGCCGTACCAGACGCCGAGCAGGGCCAGCAGCACCGGCATGTTCTGTTCGAAAGGGGTGTTGAGGAAGTGCTGGTCCATGGTGTAGGCACCGGACAGCAGTTCCTTGAAGTTCGACATGCCAATGGCCAGGGCGATCGGCAGGCCGATGGCCGACCACAGCGAGTAACGCCCGCCGACCCAGTCCCACATCGGGAAGATGTTTTCTTCGCGGATGCCGAACGCCACGGCGGCAGCGTTGTTGCTCGATACCGCAATGAAGTGGCGATGCAACTCGGCTTCCGAACCACCTTGGGCCAGGTACCAGGCGCGTGCGGCCTGGGCGTTTTTCAGGGTTTCGAGGGTGTTGAAGGATTTCGACGAGACGATGAACAAGGTGGTCTCGGCGCGCAGTTTCAGCGCCAGTTCGTGGAACTCACTGCCATCGATGTTCGCCAGGTAGTGGCAGCGCACGCCTTTCTGGGCATAGGCCAGCAGGGCTTCGGACACCAGCTCGGGGCCGAGGAACGAACCGCCGATGCCGATGTTGACCACGTCAGTGATCGGCTTTTCGGAGTAGCCGCGCCACAGGCCGTCGTGGATGCGGCCCACCAGGTCAGTGATCTGGTTCAGCACCTTGTGTACTTCAGGCATCACGTTGACGCCGTTGACCGACAACTTGTCGCCAACCGGGCGACGCAGGGCGGTGTGCAGGGCGGGGCGTCCTTCGGAGGCATTGACGATTTCGCCATCGAACAGCGCCTTGATCGCGCCCTTGAGGTCGACTTCGTCGGCCAGGCCTACCAGCAGGTCACGGGTCTGGGCGTTGATCAGGTTTTTCGAATAGTCGAGAAACAGGCCGCAGCTACTGAGAGTGAATTGGGTAAAACGCTGCGGGTCGGCGTTGAACGCCTCGCGCATGTTGAAATCCTGCATGGCCTGGCGGTGGTCTTTCAACGCTTGCCAGGCGGGCAGGGCGGTCACGTCGTGGGGGGTGCGGTAGTACGCCATCGCTGCGGGTTTCCTTTTACTTGAACTGCCTTTAAGACACTGAAAATACCGGAATGTCCTGACCACCGTCTGAGTGGTATCCGGTTAGCCTGCGTGCACACGATTAAATAGCGCAGGCCGGTAACAGTAAACCCAGAGAGACGATCTGTCTTGGCTTTGTCGGACCTGCGACCGGTACTTTTTTATACCGGCGCAGTCGTGGGGGCGTTGTGGGGGGGAATTCAGGCGGGGGTGTCGAGGTTCAGGTGCAAATTGTCAATCAAGCGCGTCGTCCCCAGGAACGCCGCCACCAGGATGACCAGGTCGCGATCTTCCGGGGTTGCCGGGCGCAGGCTCATACCATGACGAATTTCCAGGTAGTCGGGGCGCAGGCCCGCCGCTTCGAGTTGTTGCAGCTTGGTGCGGATCAGGGCCGGGTAATCACGCTCACCCTGCCTGATCGCTTCGGCGATCTCGCTCAGCGTGCGATACACCACCGGTGCCACGGCGCGCTGGTCTTCGGTGAGGAAGCCATTGCGCGATGACAGTGCCAGGCCATCGGCCGCCCGTACCGTCGGCTCGCCGATGATCTGGATCGGCATGTTCAGGTCATGCACCAGCGCGCGAATGACCGCCAGTTGCTGGAAGTCTTTCTGGCCGAAGATCGCCAGGTCCGGCTGGACCATGTTGAACAGCTTGCTGACCACCGTTGCTACACCTTCGAAATGCCCTGGACGGCTGGCGCCGCACAGGCCTTCGGAAAGTTGCGGGACGCTGACGCGGGTCTGTCCGGCCATGCCGTCGGGGTACATCTCTTCAACGGTTGGCGCGAACAGCAGGTCGCAGCCCGCTTCAAGGAGTTTTTCCTGATCGGCGGCGAGGGTGCGCGGGTATTTGTCGAGGTCTTCGCCGGCACCGAACTGCAACGGGTTGACGAAAATGCTCGCAACCACGAAATCCACCCGTTGGGTGGCCTTGGTGATCAGTGCGACATGACCGCTGTGCAGGTTGCCCATGGTTGGCACGAAGCCGATGCGCTTGCCTTCACCGCGGGCACGGGCCACGGCGGCCCGTAGTTCGCGGACGGTTTTGACGGTGTTCATGCAGAGAATCCATGTTCGGTGCCAGGGAAAGTCGACGCCTTGACTTCGCTGACATAGGCGCTCAAGGCGGCCTGAATACTGGTTTGGCCGGTCATGAAGTTTTTCACGAACTTGGGGACGCGACCGGTAATGGACAGGCCCAGCATGTCATGCAGCACGAGTACCTGGCCGTCGGTGTGGTGGCCGGCGCCAATCCCGATGACCGGAATGTTCACGGCCTGGGTGATTTCTGCGGCCAGTTCGCTGGGCACGCATTCGAGCAGCAACATCGCCGCGCCGGCCTGCTCCAGGGCAATGGCATCGGCACGCATCTGCCGCGCCTGGTTTTCATTGCGACCCTGGACCTTGTAGCCACCGAGGATGTTCACCGATTGCGGGGTCAGGCCCATGTGGGCACAGACCGGAACGCCTCGTTCCGCCAGCAGGCGGATCGAGTCCGCCAACCACAATGCGCCTTCGACCTTGATCATGTGAGCGCCGGACTGCATCAGCAGGGCGCTGTTGGTCATGGTCTGTTCCGTGGTGGCGTAGGCCATGAAGGGCAAGTCGGCAAGGATCAAGGCGTCGGTGTTACCGCGTTTGACGGCCGCCACGTGGTAAGCCATTTCGGCGGTGGTCACTGGCAGGGTGCTGTCATGACCTTGCAGAACCATGCCGAGGGAGTCGCCCACCAGCAGCACTTCGACACCGGCCTGGTTGCAGGCGTGGGCGAAGGTTGCGTCATAGCAGGTCAGCATGGTGATTTTTTCACCTTTGTGCTTGAGACCTTGCAGAGTGGTCAGGGTGATGGCTGGCATGAAAAGTTCCTCATTCAGGCGCTGTGGAAACTACTGCGAGTAACGCGCGTGATTCTTCGTTAAATACAGGCGCACGGTCTTCTGTCGTGCTTTTAAGGCCTGGATTGCGCCCTTGATGCCGTGATGGCGGCAGCGGGACGCCTATAGTCGTGAGGAGAACGTGGGAAGTCAATTGCGTGTGTTACCGCATTGTTACGAGGAGGGTGTTACCGCTGGGACTGATGCGTTTCAGCAGCCTTGGACCTTTTGTTCGACGCAAATCAATGTGGGAGCGGGCTTGCTCGCGAATACGGTGTGTCATACAAAATTGATCTCGACTGACACACCGCATTCGCGAGCAAGCCCGCTCCCACAGGGGGTTTGTGTCAATTTGTAGCCAGGCGTTCCAGGCCGACGAACGGGCACGCATTGAGCAATTCTGCCAGGCTGCGGCCATCAGCCAGGCGCAGATCCACAGGGGCCAATTCTGCCAATGGATAGAGCACAAAGGCCCGCTCGTGCATATGGTAATGCGGGACTTTGAGGCGAGGCTCGTCAATCAGGCGGTCACCGAACAGCAGGATGTCGAGATCCAGGGTGCGCGGCCCCCAGCGCTCAAGGCGCTCGCGGCCTTGGTCGTTTTCAATGGATTGCAAGGCGTCCAGCAGCTCAAGCGGTGCCAGAGTGCTGTCGAGAGCGGCAACCGCGTTGGTGTAGCGCGGTTGGCCAGGGAGCAACGAATCGCTTTGATAGAAGGCTGAAACCCCGACCAGTTCCGATTGCGGCAACTGTGCCAGCGCCAGGGTGGCGCTGCGCAGCTGTTCGGCGGGGTCAACGAGGTTGCTGCCCATGCCGATGTAGATGCGTTCCATGGATTACTCGCCCGTGGTGCTCGAAGCGTCTGCTGAACGCTTGCGCTTGGCGCCGCCGCTGCGACGACGTTTGCGTGGGCCGCCGGTGCCGTCGTCCTTGCCACTGAGGTCGCGAATCATGTCGCGCCGCTCACTGTCGTTGGCGTCCTGGTAGTCCGTCCACCATTCGCCCAGGCCATCGGTCTGCTCGCCCGCGCTTTCGCGTAGTAGCAGGAAGTCGTAGCCGGCGCGGAATCGCGGATTGTCCAGCAGCAGGTCGGCACGTTTGCCGCTGCGCCGTGGCAGGCGCTCCTGCATGTCCCAGATCTCGCGGATCGGCATGGTGAAGCGTTTCGGGATCGCGATGCGCTGGCACTGCTCGGCAATCAGTTCGTGAGCCGCTTCCTGCATCGCCGGAATTGGCGGCATGCCACGGTCCTGCAGGCGCAATACGCGCGCCGGCAGGGCAGGCCAGAGCAGGGCGGCAAACAGGAACGCCGGGGTCACCGGTTTGTTCTGCTTGATACGCAGGTCGGTGTTGATCAGGGCTTCGCTGATCAGGGTATGGGTATAGGTCGGGTTGTATTCCAGTGCCTCGGCGCTCGCCGGGAACAGTGGATCGAACAATTGCAGGTCGACCAGCATTTCAAAAGTGTCAGCGGCGTGACCGGACAGGAACAGCTTGAGCACTTCTTCGAACAAGCGGGCTGACGGGATCTCGCGCAGCATGGGGGCCAGCTCGCGGATAGGCGTGGCGCTGTGTTTTTCGATGCCGAAATTCAGCTTGGCGGCAAAACGCACGGCCCGCAGCATCCGCACCGGATCTTCCTGGTAGCGCTGCTTGGGGTCGCCAATCAAGCGGATCAGTTGGTTGCGAATGTCGTGTACGCCGTTGGCGTAATCGAGAATGCGTTCGCTGACCGGGTCGTAATACAGGGCGTTGATGGTGAAGTCGCGACGTTGGGCGTCTTCTTCCAGGGTCCCGTAGACGTTATCGCGCAGGATGCGCCCGCTTTCGTTGCGCGAAGATTGATTGGTGTCTTCCTCTTCGTCGTTTTGCGGGTGATTGGCGCGGAAGGTCGCGACTTCGATGATTTCGCGGCCAAAGTGGATGTGTACCAGTTTGAACCGGCGGCCGATGATCCGTGCATTACGGAATTCTGCCCGTACCTGTTCGGGTGTGGCACTGGTGGCGACGTCAAAGTCTTTCGGCGTGATGCCGAGCAGCATGTCTCGCACACAGCCGCCGACCAGATAGGCCTGGTACCCGGCGCCCTGTAGGCGTTCGACGATGTTCACCGCGTAACGGCTGAATTGCGCCTTTTGCAGCGAATGTTGACCGCTGTTGAGCACTTCAGGCGTGCTGCGAATGTGTTGCGTACGACGCAGGGGAGTACGGAATGACTGGAACAGCTTCTTCAGCATGGGATGCACTGTTTGAAGGAATGTTCGGCCAAAACGAAGAATGACCGCATGATGGGCGGGGATTCTAGCATTTAGTCGGGGGATGGTGTAGGACACAGCAGATTTGAGGTGTAGGCAGGTTTCCAAATCGCAGAAACCACAAGGGGAGCCGAAGCTCCCCAAGAAGTAGTTGCATGCTCTATTTTTGTTATTGGTTTCGGGCTTCTTGTTTTTGTTGAGTGCCCTTGTCATGAAGCTTTCCTTCATGACCCTCCCAATCGGGAGCCAAGAGCAAACGGATTGCTTTGGTCGCTGTGCTGCAGTGATCTTGCGATCCAACCAGTTCAGGCTCTGTCTTAAGACAGTTTTTTGTTGTTCTCGGCCTGGTCGTGGGGCAAGCCCCAAATACAACGCCTCTCCAAAAGAATCAGTTAGCTGCGCCTCTCGCCGTCTTGTTTTTATTGTGCGTGAGTCGATTCGTCTTATTTTTATTGTGTTGTTCGTTGCTTGTTATTGTTCTTGTACCAAACATATAGCAGGGTGCGTGCCAACTTTTGCGAACCCCAGTAAAACAAGGGGTTAGGTGCGTCGAGGGGGTCAACAAGGGCCAAAAAAAACCGGGGCTTCGTTACCGTAAGCCCCGGTTCTGTTACGTGAAAAACCTGAGGTAACAGTTTTTTCACAAAATCATGTGTTACCCGCACATGAGACAGGCGGCGTTCAGCTCTCGCTTGGTACCCCAGTCTTGCGCCGCGGGATGCCCAGGCGCTGACGGCGTTCCCACAGGCACTTGCGACTGACCCCCAGTTTGCGCGCCAGTTCGGTTTCGGTCATGTGATCCTGATGCTCGAGCACGAAGTGCTGGAAGTAGTCTTCCAGGGACAGGTCTTCGGTCGGCTCATGGTTATTGTTGCCGGCGTTGCTGCCACCTTGTTGCGGAGGCAGGCCGATGAACTCGTCGTCTTCCAGGTCGCCCAGTTCGATGTCGATGCCCAGCAGCTCGGCGGAAATTTCCGGGCTCTCGCACAGGATGACGGCGCGCTCGACCGCGTTTTCCAGCTCGCGAACGTTGCCTGGCCACGAGTAATGACGAATGGCTTGCTCGGCGTCCGGGGCGAACTTCAGGTCTGTCCGGTTGATTCGTGCGCTTTGGCGCGCCAGGAACGCATTGGCGATTTCATTGACGTCCGCGCCACGCTCGCGCAGGGCTGGCAGTTTCAGGGCAATCACGTGAAGCCGGTAATACAGGTCTTCACGGAACTGGCCGATCTTCGCCAGGCTCTTGAGATCGCGGTGGGTTGCAGCAATCAGGCGCACATCGACTTTCTGCGACTGGACCGAACCCACTCGGCGAATTTCACCTTCCTGCAGCACGCGCAGCAGGCGCGCCTGGGCTTCCAGTGGCAGCTCACCGATTTCATCGAGGAACAAGGTGCCTCCGTCCGCCGCTTCCACAAGGCCGGCACGTCCAGCGCTGGCGCCAGTGAATGCGCCTTTCTCGTGGCCGAACAGTTCGGACTCGATCAGGCTTTCCGGAATGGCTGCGCAGTTCACCGAAATCATCGGCGCCTTGGCCCGCCTGGAAAGGTTGTGCAGGGCGCGCGCCACCAGTTCTTTACCAGTGCCGGACTCGCCCTGGATCAGCACATTGGAGTCCGTCGGCGCGACTTTGCGGATCTTGCCATACAGGTCCTGCATCGGTGGGCACGAGCCGATGATGCCGATTTCACCGTTACTGTTGTCGCTACCGGCTTTGGCGGCAGCGTTGGCGACTTTGCCAACGACCGGTTCGCCGCTGGCTTGCGCCGTTTGCCGGTCACGCAGGATGCGCGCGACGGCCTGGAGCATTTCGTCGTGGTCGAAAGGCTTGGCGATGTAATCCACCGCGCCCATTTTCATCGAATCCACCGCCGAGCGCAGGCTGGCATAGCTGGTCATGATCAGCACCGGAGTGCCCTGGCCAAGCTTGATCAACTCGGTACCCGGCGCGCCCGGCAGGCGCAGGTCACTGACGATCAGGTCGAACGTGTTAATGGTGAAGCGTTCTTGTGCTTCCTGCACTGAACCGGCTTCGCTGACCTGGTACTGGTTACGTTCCAGCAGGCGGCGCAAGGCGGAGCGGATAATGGTTTCGTCTTCGACGATCAAAATGTGCGGCATTGATTCGATACTCTCGACGGTCTCAGTTCACAGCGGACGTCGCTTCGACATGACGCGGTAAGGTCACCCGGATACGGGTGCCGCGTTGGCTCTGAACATCAGCCGGGCTGTCGATGGTGATTTGTCCATAATGCTCTTCAACGATGGAATAGACCAGTGCAAGGCCCAGGCCGGTACCTTCACCCGGGTCCTTGGTGGTGAAGAAGGGTTCGAACAATCGATCCATGATGCTCGATGGAATGCCGCTGCCTTCGTCCTCCACGATCAAGTCGACCGTGTGTTCGCCGGCTTCGCTCTTGACCCGCACCGCGCTGCCGGGAGGCGAGGCGTCGCGGGCGTTTGAGAGCAGGTTGATCAATACCTGGGCGAGCCGCTGCGGATCGCCTTCGACCCAGTGGTCGGGATCGCACAGGTTATAGAACTGCACTTCGAAATTGCGCCGGTTCAGGGCCAGCAGGCCGATGGCGTCCTGGGCCACTTCCGCCAGACAGACGGGCTCGTCGCTGTGCTGGTGGCTGCCGGCATGGGCAAAGCTCATCAGCGACTGGACGATGCGCGAGACGCGCTTGGTCTGTTCGAGGATCTGCCCGCTGATTTCCTTGAGTTCGCCGTCTTCCTCGCGCTCTTCGCGCAGGTTCTGCGCCAGGCAGGCGATACCGGTGATCGGGTTGCCGATTTCGTGGGCCACGCCCGCGGCCAGGCGACCGATGCTGGCCAGGCGCTCGGAGTGCACCAGTTTGTCTTCGAGCATCTGGGTTTCGGTCAGGTCTTCCACCAGCAGCACCAGGCCACTGTTGCCCGGTGCGAGGGGTTCGTCGATCGCCGCTTTGTGCAGGTTCAGCCAGCGGGTCTGGCCGTCAAGGGCCAGGTGCTGTTTGTGCAAATGCTCATCCGGGACATTGATGAAGCCTTGCAGCAATTCTTTCCATGGATCGGCAATGGTGCTCAGGCGCGAACCGACCACGCGCTGCGCGGCGATGCCGGTCAACTCCTCCATGGCTTTGTTCCACATGAGGATTTCCTGGTCCTTGGCCAGCGAGCAGACGCCCATCGGCAATTCCTGCAGGGTCTGGCGGTGATAGCGGCGCAGGGCATCGAGTTCGGCGGCCAGGCCGGTCAGGCGCGAATGGTAATCCTCGAGGCGGCTTTCGATGAAGTGGATGTCCTCGGTGACATAGTTTTCGCCGCCGGCCTTGTAGGGCAGGAACGTCTCGACCATGTCCTGGGCCACGCTTGGCCCCATCAGGCCGGACAAATTGGCTTCGATCCGGTCGCGTAAGCGGCGCAAGGCGTACGGTCGACGCTCGTCGAAGGGCAGGTAGAGATCGCGCAGGGCTTGTTCGACTTCCTTCTGCGCAGCCTTGGCTCCCAGCGGTTTGGCCAGCTGAGTGGCGAATTCCTGGGGCGAGGCGGCGTGCAGCTCCCGGCGTTGCGGGCGGCGCACGTTGTCCACGGCACAGGCTTCGGCGGCGCTGGCCTCTTCAGTGCTGGCATTGGTGAACAGCGAAATCAGGGTGAACATCAGTACGTTGGCGGCCAGGGAGGCGATCGCAGCCATGTGCCAACTGGTGTCGTCGAGCACGTAGATCATGTTCAACAACGGTATGTAGAAGCCCTGCAGGTTGCCGACCAGCGGTAGCAACATGGTCACCAGCCACACCAGGATCCCCGCCAGCAGCCCGGCGATGAAGCCGCGACGGTTGGCGGTCGGCCAATACAGGACCGACAGCACGCCCGGCAGGAACTGCAGCGTGGCCACGAAGGCGACGATGCCGAGGTTGGCCAGGTCCTGCTCCGCACCCAGCAGCAGGTAGAAACCGTAGCCGGCCATGATGATGGCGACGATCAGGGCGCGACGGGTCCACTTCAACCAACGGTAGATGTTGCCTTCAGCCGGTGGCTGGTACAGCGGCAGCACCAGGTGGTTCAAGGCCATGCCCGACAGGGCCAGGGTGGTGACGATGATCAGGCCGCTGGCCGCAGACAGGCCGCCGACATAGGCCAGCAGTGCCAGGGCCTTGCTGTTGGCCGCGATGCCGATGCCCAGGGTGAAATATTCCGGGTTGGTGGTGGCGCCGAGTTTCAGGCCGGCCCAGAGAATCAGCGGCACTGCCAGGCTCATCAGCAGCAGGAACAGCGGCAAGCCCCAGCTCGCGCTGACCAGCGAGCGCGGATTGAGGTTTTCGGTGAAGGTCATGTGGTACATGTGCGGCATGACGATCGCCGAAGCGAAGAACACCAGCAACAGCGTGCGCCAAGGGCCTTCCTGCAGTGGCGTGTGCAGCGCGGCCAGGGCGGTCTGGTTTTGCAGCAGCCACAACTCCAGTTGTTGCGGGCCGTCGAATACGCCATACAGCGCATAGAGGCCGACGCCGCCGAGGGCGATCAGCTTGATCACCGACTCGAAGGCGATCGCGAACACCAGGCCTTCATGTTTTTCCCGGGTGGCGATGTGCCGGGAGCCGAAGAAAATCGTGAACAGCGTGATCAGTGCGCAGAAACTCAGCGCCACGCGATGCTGTACCGGCTCGCGGGTGAGGATGCCGATGGAGTCGGCGACTGCCTGGATCTGCAGCGCCAGCAGGGGCAATACCCCGACCAGCATGAAAATCGTGGTCAGCGCGCCGGCCCAGGTGCTGCGAAAGCGGAACGCGAACAGATCGGCCAGGGATGACAGCTGATAGGTTCGGGTGATCTTCAGGATTGGATACAGCAGCACCGGCGCCAGCAGAAACGCGCCGGAAACACCCAGGTAGCTGGACAGGAAGCCGTAGCCATACTGATAGGCCAGGCCCACGGTGCCATAAAATGCCCAGGCACTGGCGTAGACCCCCAGGGACAAGGTGTACGTCAGCGGGTGGCGAATGATCGCCCGCGGGATCATGCCCCGTTCGCTGACCCAGGCTACGCCGAACAGCACCGCCAGGTACGCGGCGCTGATCAGGATCATCTGGGTCAGGCTAAAGCTCATCGGCATCTTTTTGGCTCTGCAGGATGAAGGTCACGACGATCAGGATCAGCCAGAGCAGATAAGGGCGATACCAGGCGCCGGTGGCGTCGATCCACCAATCCATGATGGCCGGGGAAAACAGATAAATCCCCACTACCAGGAGCAGGACCAAGCGATAGATGTACATCCCGGCCTCTCTTTTTTATGCCCGTGCCCGAAAACGTGCGGCGATGGTAACGGATGGGCGCGCCACTGCAAGCACGATCACTGTAGCTGCGCCTCGGGCAGGCTCAGTGTGCGCGGGATCAACCGGGCATCCCAGTGGGCAATGCCCCAATCCAGCACTTCCCGTGGCTTGGCGTAGGCCAGTTCGGCACCGGGTTTTTGTCCCAGGGCGCGCAAGGCTCGCAACAACAACGGCGTAGCCTGATCTGCGGTGAGCGGCGGCGAACGGTAGGACTTGCCGAGTTTGTTGCCATCGGGCTGGGTGATCAGCGGGATGTGCAAGTAGCGCGGCTGGCGCAGGCCGAGAAGCTCCTGCAGGTAGAGCTGGCGCGGCGTGGAATCGAGCAGGTCGGC
Organism: Pseudomonas sp. G5(2012); assembly: GCF_000408945.1. NCBI lineage: Bacteria > Pseudomonadati > Pseudomonadota > Gammaproteobacteria > Pseudomonadales > Pseudomonadaceae > Pseudomonas > Pseudomonas sp. G5(2012). The sequence goes on along the minus strand of NZ_APIO01000059.1, from coordinate 18,185 downwards.
ACCGCGCACGATGTCGGTGATGCCTTGCCAGGCATCGTCCAGCACCACCGCCAGTTGATAAGCATAGAGCCCGTCGCGCCGGCGAATCACGAAATCACCGACATCCCGGCCCAGATGCTGGTGAAACTCGCCTTGCACCCGATCAATGAAGTGGTAATCAAGTTCGGGGACGCGAATGCGAATGGCGGCATCTTCGGTGCCGTGTCCGGCATTGCGGCACAACCCCGGATAGATGCCGTGGTACGGCTCCAGTTGTTTGCGCGAGCAGGTACAGGCGTAGGCCAGGCCCTGGCTGAACAGGCGATCGAGCACTTGGGCATAGGCATCGTGACGGTCGCTCTGGCGCACCATCTGGCCATCCCACTCGAAACCATAGCTCTCCAGTGCCTTGAGGATTGCGGCCTGAGCGCCGGGCTCTTCGCGGGGCGGGTCGAGATCCTCCATGCGCATCAACCAGCGCCCACCCACCGAGCGCGCGTCGAGGTACGAGGCCAATGCAGCAACCAGCGAGCCGAAGTGCAGGTGACCACTGGGCGTGGGGGCGAAGCGGCCGATGTAGGTGGGGGAGGTGATGGCGGTCATGAATGCAATGTTACGTTGTCCGGTCGTGCGCAAGTCCCATGTGGGAGCGAGCCTGCTCGCGAAAGCTGAGTGTCAGCCTGCATCAATATTGGGCCTGGAAGCCCCTTCGCGAGCAGGCTCGCTCCCACAGGTTTCCTGTCGAAGCATACGTCAGAAACAAAAACGGAGCGTTCGCACGCTCCGTTCTTTACTCAAGTCGATATTACTTGCCGACTTGCTTTTCCTTGATTTCCGCCAGAGTCTTGCAGTCGATGCACAGGTCAGCGGTAGGGCGTGCTTCAAGACGCTTGACGCCGATCTCGATGCCGCAGGACTCACACCAGCCGTACTCTTCGTCTTCGATCAACTGAAGCGTCTTGTCGATCTTCTTGATCAACTTGCGCTCACGATCGCGGGCTCGAAGCTCGAGAGCGAACTCTTCTTCCTGGCTGGCACGGTCTGCCGGGTCAGGGAAGTTGGCCGCTTCGTCCTTCATGTGGTCCACAGTCTTGTCGACACCTTCCATCAGCTCTTTTTTCCACTGATTCAGAACCTTGGTGAAGTGTTTGCGCATGGGCTCGCCCATGTACTCTTCGCCAGCTTTCTGAACATAGGGCTCGAAGCCGCTGATCGCCTGATTCGCTTGTTGCTTTGCTTGGGTGGACATGAAATAGACCGCCTCTACTCTTGTAATCCATCTGCGCAGGATTGCTCCATCACCGGCACCTGCCGGCCCTGCGGCTGCAAGCGGGCGAACTTACCAGATCAAATCAGACCGCGCTACTCCCGGATGTCGAGGCCGCGGCCTGCGGCGCTTTCAAATGATGGCAAAGCGTTGCCTGGTGGCTCTGGAACCCTGCTCAATTAATGATTTTAGTCAAACCCCGGGCACTCGCTCAGTTCGTTTGTGCCTGGGTCATAAGGCCTCTGACCGCTTTAGGTTCTCGCTCGTTCCTGCGCTTGGGTAGAATTGGTTCTTTTCCCTGTTGAAGGAAGGCCAATGGCTCAGTCCTACAGTGCCCGCAGTCGCGCAATCGAACCTTTCCATGTCATGGCGTTGCTCGCGCGGGCCAATGAATTGCAGGCTGCAGGTCACGATGTGATCCACCTGGAAATCGGCGAACCGGACTTCACAACCGCCGAGCCGATCATCCGCGCCGGACAGGCGGCACTGGAGGGGGGCAAGACGCGTTACACCGCCGCGCGCGGAATCCCCGAGCTGCGCGAGGCTATTGCGGGCTTTTATCAGCAGCGTCATGGCTTGAACATCGACCCGCGACGCATCCTCATCACGCCCGGCGGTTCCGGTGCGTTGCTGCTGGCCAGTGCCTTGTTGGTCGATCCGGGCAAGCACTGGCTGCTCGCCGACCCGGGTTACCCGTGCAACCGGCACTTCCTGCGCCTGGTGGAAGGCGCCGCGCAGCTAGTCCCGGTGGGGCCGGACGTGCGTTATCAACTGACGCCGGATCTGATTGAGCGGCATTGGGACCAGGACAGTGTGGGCGCACTGGTGGCCTCACCGGCCAACCCGACCGGTACGATCCTCACCCGCGACGAGCTGGCGCAACTGTCCCAGGCCATCAAACAGCGCCACGGTCACCTGGTGGTGGACGAGATTTACCACGGCCTGACCTACGGCACCGATGCGGCCAGCGTGCTGGAAGTCGACGACAGCGCCTTTGTGCTGAATAGTTTTTCTAAATATTTCGGCATGACCGGCTGGCGTCTTGGCTGGCTGGTAGCGCCGGATGCGGCGGTGAGTGAGCTGGAAAAGCTCGCGCAAAACCTCTATATCAGCGCGCCTAGCATGGCCCAGCACGCGGCGTTGGCCTGTTTTGAACCGGCGACCATCGCGATCCTGGAAGAGCGTCGCGCCGAATTTGGTCGTCGTCGCGACTACCTGCTGCCTGCCTTGAGAGCGCTTGGTTTCGGTATCGCCGTCGAGCCGGAAGGCGCGTTCTACCTGTATGCCGATATCAGCAAGTTCGGCGGCGATGCCTTCGCGTTCTGCCGTCATTTCCTCGAAACCGAGCATGTCGCGATTACGCCCGGGCTGGACTTCGGCCGGTATCAGGCCGGGCATCATGTGCGGTTTGCCTACACCCAAAACCTTGAGCGCTTGCAGGAAGCGGTGGAGCGTATCGGGCGTGGCTTGCGGAGCTGGCAAGGCTGATGCGTTTTCATCCCCCACTCGAAGAAGGTCGGCTGATTCGCCGCTACAAGCGTTTTCTCGCCGATATCGAAACCGTCGATGGTGAGTTGCTGACTATTCATTGCCCTAACACGGGCTCGATGCTCAATTGTCAGGTCGAAGGCGGGCAGGTCTGGTTCAGTCGCTCCAATGACCCCAAGCGCAAGTTGCCCGGCACCTGGGAAGTCGGCGAAACCCCGCAAGGGCGCTTGTTCTGCGTGAATACCGGGCGGGCCAATGGCTTGATCGAAGAGGCGTTGCGAGCGGGGGTGATCACCGAGTTGAACGGCTTCACCGAGCTCAAGCGCGAAGTCGCTTACGGTCAGGAAAGCAGTCGCATCGATTTCCGCCTCGAGTACCCGAGCGGGCACGCGTACGTGGAAGTAAAAAGTGTCACCCTGGGCTATGAAGGCACGGCTGTGGCGGCGTTCCCCGATGCGGTGACCCAGCGCGGGGCCAAGCATTTGCGGGAGTTGGCCCATCTGGCTCGGGACGGGATTCGTGCGGTGCAATTGTATTGCGTCAATCTCAGCGGCATCGAAGCGGTGCGTCCGGCGCAAGAAATCGATTCAGCCTACGCACAGGCCTTGCGTGAGGCCGTGGCGTGCGGGGTTGAAGTGTTGGCCTACGGTGTTCGCCTGACCCATGAGGAGATGGTGGTGGACCGGCGTCTTGAAGTATTGCTCGGCGGTTAGAGGCTGACCCAGATGCCTTGTGCGTCTTCGCGACAATCGACACGGGTCAGCGATTGTCCTGCGCAAGGGCCGGCGACACATTCGCCGTCCTCGATCAGGAACAGGGCGCCATGGGTGGCGCACTGGATCAGGCTGTTACTGGGGTCGAGGAATTGGTCAGGGGTCCATTCGAGTCCGACGCCACGGTGCGGGCAGCGATTGATGTAGACGTAGACCTGGCCACCCCGGCGTACGGCGAACAACTTCTGGCCGTCGAGGTTGAAACCGCGGCTGCTGGCGTCGGCCAGTTCAATGCCGGTACACAGAAATTTCATGCTGATCCTCAGGTCGCAAGCACTGACCAAATAGCTGAGTTGCCCAATGCAAACCCGTTTCAGATGCTCAGGATACTGGCTGCAGCGTTGCGCGACTTTCCCGCGGGCAAAAAAAGACCCGGCAAGAGCCGGGTCAAATAACCGTGATTAGCCTGATGAGGAGATAATCTGAGAGTCCGAACCAAGGGCTTTTCAGAATATCGACCAGTCTCGCGACCAGTTGTGATAATCATATCGATTCTCATTACCAAGTCAACAGGTGATTTCCATTTACCTGATTCCTGTCGCACGATGGTTCCAAGTCCTTGTATTCACTGAGCTCTGCCTGTCGTTTTCAGTGCACTCAACTGTGTAACCTGTTTATTCAGCAGGTCGATACGCCGGGCCATGCTCTCTATCAGGCTGTTGGCAATCTTCGGATTGCTCTGGGTAAGGCTCAAGAACTGATCCTTGGGAATGCGCATGAGGGTGCAGGGTTCACTGGTGATGACCGTTGCGTTGCGTTTCTCCCCGGTAAACACGGCCATGGCGCCGAAAATCTCATCCTTGGGCACGTCGCCCACCTTCACCCCATCGACAAACGCTTCGGCATGGCCGTCGATGATCACGAACACATGGTCCGCCTCATCGCCCTGATGGATCAGGATTTCGCCGCTGGCAACTCGCTGGAAGCCGTTGGTGGCGCGAAACTCCGGTTGCTTGAGGCGCGCCACGGCATCGGACAGCAGGGCGGTCTGGCCCGCCATGTACTGCAGGAACAGCTCCGAGCGGGTCGGGTCGGCATAGATGTGCTGGAACACCTGCGATCGAAGGTAGGGTGTCAGCGCCAGGGGCGTCTTGCTGCACAAGCGACAGCGCGGCAATCCCGCGTCCTGGCGCAGGCCGATCAGATCGCCATGCTGCAGGTAGAACAGTGCGCGATCGTCGATGCATCCATGCAGCCGGCCGTCATCCAGCATGAACAGTTGATCGGCGGGCAAAACGGCGGCCAGGTCGTCGATGGCGGAAAATTCGACGGCGGGCCCGCTCGGTGTCAAACCCTGCAACAGCCGGGCGGGAATGTTCTGCAGGCGAGTGATCAGTGTTTCGGCGTAGGCCGGTTGTTCCCCAAGTAAGTACATGGCGAGCGGTACTCGTTCAATTCTTGTGGCGTGACGAGATGGCTTCGAGTTGTTTGTTCAAGGCTTCCTTGCGTTCGGCGGGGATGTCATTCCAGTGCACGTCCATCAAGGCGCCTTCGATCGCGTACAACAACACCTTGGACGCCCGGAACCCGCGCGTGCGCACGGCTCGATAAGCATCCACCGCCCCCAGGCGACGCAAGTCCGAGGCGCTGTGGATGCCCACGGCATGCAGCCATTGCGCCGACGTCTTGCCAAGATTCTTCAGGTGTTGCAGTTCATCATTCATCAAGCCTCCTTGCGATGGCCGAATGGTGCATGGGCAAGCTTCTGAGGAGTGTAGCCATCAGTAGGAAAAGCGTGATTGTTTGCTCGTTTTTGACGCAAAAGCTTCTAAGAGGCCGCTGGCTGTGATGCTGCCAAAAGCAAGGAAAAGGTGAGAAAAGCGATCAATTTGCCAAGTTTTCAGGCAATACTGCCCAAAATTCAGCGCAATGTCAGGGCGCTGGACTTGTCAATTCAGACTGGCGGTCAGCGGGTGCGATAACGCAGGCGCGTACCGAAGTTCATCGACATCAGGATTTCGTCCGCGCTCAGCTCCACTGGGAAATAGGCGCCGGAAATCTGTGCGTGGGCCAGGCTCGCACCTTCGAGCGAAGCGTTGCGAAAATCGATGCCGCGCAGATCGGCGGAGCGAAAATAGGCGTCGGTGAAGTCGATGCCCTCGGCGTTGAGTTCGCGCAGGTCGAGGCCGCGGAAATCACCACCGATCATGTCGATAGGACCCTGTTTGGGGCGCTCTTTGTTAAAACCGGTGATGTCGTCTTTATGCAGCAAGGCATACAGCGGGGAGTCGAGCAGTTTCGGCTGGCTCATGTCACGTCACCTGTTGGATTTATGACGCCAGTATAGTGCCACTGTTTGAAGGCCGTGAAGCCGGATCAGGCTTCACGGCTCAAATGCTCCTTACAGGCCGGGCAGGCGCTGGCGAATCTGTTCTACGACTGTGTCGAGGGTTCCGCTTTCGTTGGTCTGCACGCGTTTGCTGCAGAGGATTTCTGCGGGCGTCAATGCTTCACGACTGGCTTGCTGGGCTTCGATTACGGCCAGGGTGGCGTCGGACGGATCCTTTTTGTCTGCCTGGCGCAGGGCCAGCCAACTCTCGATCACTGCTTGGGGTGCATTGCAGTCAAGGATCAGGAACGGCGCGCCGGTCGCTTCGGCCACTTTCGCCGCCTTGTCGCGCTCTTCATGCTTGAGGTAGGTGGCATCGACCACCACCGGGAACCCGGCGTGCAGGATCAGCCCGGCAATTTCATGCAAACGCTGGTAGGTCGCGACACTGGCATCGGCACTATAAATGCCGGCTTGCAGGTCATTGGCGACGGTTTGCTCGCCGAACAGGCGTTTGCGTTCGACATCGGAGCGCAGGCGAATCGCCCCCAGTGCTTCGACCAGGCGCATGGCCACGTGGCTTTTGCCAACGGCGGAAACGCCGTGGGTGATGGCCATGAAGGGGGACGGGATGGTGCTGTAGCTTTCCGCCAGGTTGGCGTAGTTGCGGTATTGGCGCAGTGTCGTGGCGCGCTGCACCGCAGTGGCCTCGGCCGGCATGCTGAACAGAGTAACCTTGGCGCGCACCAGCGCCCGGTAGGCTTTATAGAAGTTCAGCAGTTCCAGGCCACGGTAATCGCCGGTCAGCTCCAGGTATTGGCTGATGAATCGACGTGCCAGGCACTTCAGGCCGCGGTCTTCCAGGTCCATCGCCAGGAAGGCGGTGTCGGCGTACACGTCGGTGAAGCGGAACGGTTCGTTGAACTCGATGCAGTCGAAGATCACCACGCGGCCGTCGATCACGGTAGCGTTGCCCAAATGGATGTCGCCGTGGCATTCGCGAATGAAGCCCTCGGCCTTGCGTTGGGCAAACAGTGGCTTGAGACGCTCGAAGCTGCTTTCAGCCCAGGCCAGCAGGGCGTCCAGTTGCAGCAGGTCGGCCTTGTCGCTGAGGAAGGGGCGAATTTGCTCGAAGTTCTGCCGTACAGGGGCCATGACGCTGTCTGCGGTCCCGGCTTCGTGTTCTGCCGGCACTCGCGGTGCGTCCAGATGGAAGCGGGCAATCTGTTCAGCCATCTGGTCGATGTGCGCCGGTGTCAGTTCGCCATTGGCTTGCAGAGTGCTGAGCAATCCGTCCTGATCAAACTGGCGCATTTTCAGCGCGTACTCGATGGCTGGACCCTCGCCGCCCAGTTGCGGTGCTTCGGCGCTACCGGTGATCGGTAACACTTCGAGATAAAGATCCTGGGTCAGGCGCTGGTTCAGGCGCAGCTCTTCTGCGCAGAAGTGCTTCCGAGCCTCGAGGGTGGTGAAGTCGAGGAAGCCGAAGTTCATCGGCTTCTTCACTTTATAAGCAAAGGGGCCGGTAAGCACGACCCAGGAAATGTGGGTCTCGATGACCTTGAAACCATCTACAGGATGCGGGTAGAGGGCCGGGTTTTGCAGGGCGGCGATCAGGGACTGGCTCACAGGCGATCCTTAAGAGTCGGAAAAAATTCAGGTCGTCATTATGGCGTCTAGCCAGCCTAACGCAAACTCGCGGGCCTCCTGTTGACTATGAATAAAGTGCGTATAATCCGCCGCCATGACTCGTACTCGATCCCCCCGTACCCCAAAGAATCCCCCCTCCAGAGGCCTGCGGCCCTGGCTTGGCTGGGCCCTTAAACTCAGCCTGGTCGGCCTTGTGGTGCTGGCCGGGTTCGCCGTTTACCTCGATGCCATCGTGCAGGAGAAGTTCTCCGGTAAGCGCTGGATGATTCCGGCCAAGGTCTACGCACGTCCGCTCGAGCTGTTCGTCGGACAAAAGTTGAGCAGGGACGATTTTCTCACCGAGCTCGATGCCTTGGGTTATCGCCGTGAAAGCGTGGCCAACGGTCCGGGCGCGGCTTCCGTCAACGGCAATACCGTCGATCTGAATACCCGTGGCTTCCAGTTCTATGAAGGCATGGAGCAAGCGCAACCGGTGCGTGTGCGCTTCTCGGGCGACTACGTGGCCGAGCTGTCGGCGGCCAAGGGTTCGAAACTGTCGGTGGTGCGTCTGGAACCGCTGCTGATCGGTGGCCTGTACCCGAAAAACCTCGAAGACCGGATCCTGATCAAGATCGATCAGGTGCCGCCGTATTTGCTCGAGACCCTGGTCGCGGTCGAGGACCGTGATTTCTATCACCACTTTGGTGTCTCGCCGAAGTCGATTGCCCGGGCGATCTGGGTCAACGGCTCGTCGGGTCGCATGCGTCAGGGGGGAAGTACCCTGACCCAGCAGCTGGTCAAGAACTTCTACCTGACCAACGAGCGCAGCCTGACCCGCAAACTGACCGAAGCCATGATGGCGTTGCTGTTGGAACTGCACTACGACAAGCGTGAGATCCTTGAGGCTTACCTCAACGAAGTGTTTATCGGTCAGGACGGTCAACGCGCGGTGCACGGTTTCGGCCTGGCCAGCCAGTTCTTCTTCAGTCAGCCTCTGGCCGAGCTCAAGCTGCATCAGGTGGCCTTGCTGGTCGGCATGGTCAAGGGGCCGTCCTCCTACAACCCGCGCCGGTATCCGGAGCGTGCACTTGAGCGGCGTAACCTGGTGCTCGATGTGCTGCAGGAGCAGGGTGTCGCCACGGCGGAGCAAGTCGAAGCGGCGAAAAAAATGCCGTTGGGCGTGACCAAGCGCGGCAGTCTGGCGGACAGCTCGTTCCCTGGCTTCCTTGACCTGGTCAAGCGCCAGCTGCGTGAAGACTACCGCGACGAAGACTTGACCGAGGAGGGGCTGCGGATCTTCACCAGCTTCGATCCGATCCTGCAGATGAAGGCCGAAGCGTCGGTCAACGACACGTTCAAGCGCCTGTCCGGTCGCAAGGGCTCGGATGAGGTCGAGGCGGCGATGGTGGTGACCAATCCGGAAACCGGCGAGGTGCAGGCCATGATCGGCAGTCGCCAGGCCAGCTTTGCCGGTTTCAACCGGGCGCTGGACGCGGTGCGGCCGATCGGCTCGTTGATCAAGCCGGCGGTTTACCTGACGGCGCTGGAAAAACCGAGCCAGTACACATTGACCAGTTGGCTGTCGGACGACTACTTCTCGGTCAAGGGCGCCGACGGCCAGGTCTGGAAACCGCAGAACTATGATCGCCGTTCCCACGGCACGGTTTTCCTTTACCAAGGGCTGGCGCACTCCTACAACTTGTCGACCGCACGCCTGGGCCTGGCCGTGGGTGTGCCGAATGTCCTCAAGACTCTTGGGCGCCTGGGTGTCAGTCGCGAGTTTCCGGCCTTCCCGTCGATGTTGCTGGGCGCTGGCGGCATGACCCCGATCGAAGTGGCGACCATGTACCAGACGCTCGCCAATGGCGGTTTCAATACGCCGATGCGCGGGATCCGTAGCGTCCTGACGGCGGAAGGCGAGCCGCTCAAGCGTTATCCGTTCCAGATCCAGCAGCGTTTCGACCCCGCGTCGATCTACCTGATCCAGAGCGCCATGCAGCGCGTGATGCGTGAAGGTACCGGCAGCTCGGTCTACAACGTGTTGCCAAAGACCTTGACCCTGGCCGGCAAGACCGGCACCAGTAACGACTCGCGAGACAGTTGGTTCGCAGGTTTCAGTCAGGACTTGCTGGCGGTGGTCTGGTTGGGACGCGACGACAACGGCAAGACACCGTTCACGGGTGCCACCGGTGCGTTGCAGGTCTGGACCAGCTTCATGCGCAAGGCCGACCCGTTGCCGCTGGACATGCCGCAGCCGGATAATATCGTTCAGGCCTGGGTCGATTCGCGAACCGGCCAAGGCTCCGACGCCGGTTGCCCCGGCGCCGTGCAGATGCCGTATATTCGCGGCAGCGAACCGCCTCCCGGTCCCGCTTGTGGTGGCGAAAGCCCGATCAACGGTGAAACGGTGATGGATTGGGTCAAGGGCTGGATGAATTAAGCAAAGAGGGTTTCAAGTGAACAAGTGGTTGATTCCAGCGATTACCGCCGTGGCTTTGCTCAGCGGTTGTTCTTCGGTACAGCGCGGCTCGATTCCGGTGGTGGACTCCGGCACCAAGGTCTCCAATAGCGAGCGCGTATCGGCGAACGGCGGCTACCGTCAGACGACGGTAAAGCGTCCTGTGCAACCCCAGGCCCAGGAGATTCCACAAGGCGATACTGGTGTTGTCGTGATGGTGCCGGGTGGTGGTGCGGTGACGTCGGCACCGATCAGCACGACTCCGATTACTCCGGGACCAATAACCCCGGGCCCGATTACGCCCGGGCCGATCGATACGTCGCCGGTTCAGTCCGCACCGGTCAATCAAGGCAGCTACAGCATGCCCTCGACACCGAGCGGGATTCCGTCGGCCACTTCCGGTGGCTTGTCCGCCGACGAGCAACTGGACGGGCCGGTGCTGGCATTATTAACCACCGCTCAGCAGCAACAGGCCGGCGGCGATCTCAATGGCGCTTCTTCCAGCCTCGAGCGCGCCCAGCGTGTCGCCCCGCGTGAGCCGCAAGTGCTCTATCGCCTGGCGCAGGTGCGCATGGCCCAAGGTGATGCGCCGCAGGCCGAGCAATTTGCTCGCCGTGGCCTGACCTTCGCCAACGGGCGTCCGGCACTGCAGGCCAGCCTTTGGGAGCTGATTGCCCAAGCGCGCGAGAAGCAGGGTGATTCGGCGGGCGCCGCTTTGGCTCGCCAGAAAGCCAAGGTTACTTCGTGATGGATGTACGGTTTCCGAAGATTGCCGATCAACTGCTGCTGATCGAACGCGAATTGCGGGTGCAAGGGTGGTGGGACGAGGTCGCGCCATCCGCTGAAGCGCTGTCCAGCGTCGAGCCGTTTTCAGTTGATACGCTGGACTTCGAGCAGTGGCTGCAATGGATCTTCCTGCCGCGCATGAAAGCAATCCTGGAGCAGGATCTGCCCTTGCCGAATGCATCGGGGATTCAGGAGATGGCTGAAATGGTCTTCGCCCAGCGCAATGTCCAGGGCAAGGATCGGCAGCTGCAGGCTTTGCTCAAAGAGTTCGATCAACTGATCACCGCCTCGCGCTGAGCTGCGATCCCCTGTAGGAGCTGTCGAGTGCAACGAGGCTGCGATCTTTTGATCTTGCTTTCAAAAAAAGATCGCAGCCTCGTTGCACTCGACAGCTCCTACGGGCTCCTACATGCAGTTATCCGCAATCTGCATTTGCGTTTCATCGATGCGCTCCTGACGCTGGGAGTCGTCAATACGCCGCATCTGGCCATCCACTTGCTCTCTCAAGCGCGGATTATTCTGTAGCTGCGCCAGGTTGGTTCGTGCCTGTTCGCAGAAGACCTTCAGCTGGTTCTGTTGCTCGCTCACCTGCTTCTTCACCGATTTGTCGATGGCTTGTTGGTCGCCAATTGCACCGTTGCGGGCGCCAGTGCCCGACCTGCCAGGCTGTGAGGCGGGCGTAACGATGGTAGTGGCAGGCTGATCCCGAGGCGGTTGAGCATCGAAATGGGTAACGCCCTGGGCGTCGACCCACTGGTAAATCTGCGCGGCCATGCACATCGGGCTAAGGGCGAGCATCAGGCCGGCGATGAGGAAGTGCGTACGCATGCCAATTCCTTGTCAAAAGTTGCGCAATTGAAGCTAACACGCAGGGGGTTTACAGGTTTTTTCTTGCGTTCTCATGTGGTTAGTAGAATAAAGCTCATAGACGACTTGACTTGCAAGGGACGAAACAGAAGAATCCAAAGTCCGCTGTAGAGGGACTGCCAGAAGCAGACCCACTCAGCAGATCATGAGGCGCACATCCGCGCCGACCTGTTACACCCGCAACGCGTTACCTCGCGCTGGGTGGGAAAGGCCCGCAACACTTGGGACGATCCCAATACTTGCTCAGTCAGTGCTGACGTAGTCGGCGACCACCGTCGCTCATGCTCTGCTGGGAAGTAAACCTATTAAGACCCGTCCCCCTTTTCGTGGACGGTATTCTGGCGTTTTAGAGGTGAACAACGTGGAGCTTTTATCTGGCGGTGAGATGCTCGTCCGCTTTTTGCGCGACGAAGGCGTCAAGTATATCTACGGGTACCCGGGTGGTGCTCTTCTTCATGTCTATGATGCCTTGTTCAAAGAACCGGAAGTGACTCACATCCTGGTTCGTCACGAGCAGGCCGCGACCCATATGGCTGACGGCTACGCCCGTGCCACCGGTAAAGCCGGCGTGGTACTGGTGACCTCCGGCCCGGGCGCGACCAACGCCATCACCGGTATCGCCACGGCCTACATGGACTCCATTCCGATGGTGGTGATTTCTGGCCAGGTGCCTAGCACCATGGTCGGTACCGACGCCTTCCAGGAAACCGACATGATCGGTATCTCCCGGCCGATCGTGAAACACAGCTTCATGATCAAGCATGCGTCGGAAATCCCGGAAGTCATGAAGAAGGCGTTCTACCTGGCGCAATCCGGTCGTCCTGGTCCGGTCGTTGTCGACATTCCGAAAGACATGACCAACCCGGCCGAGAAGTTCGAATACGTCTTCCCGAAAAAAGCCAAGCTGCGCTCCTACAGCCCGGCCGTTCGCGGCCACTCGGGGCAAATCCGCAAGGCGGCAGAAATGCTCCTGGCGGCCAAGCGGCCTGTGCTGTATTCGGGCGGTGGCGTCATCCTGGGTGGTGGTTCCGCGCCGCTCACCGAGTTGGCGAAGATGCTCAACCTGCCAGTGACCAACACCCTGATGGGCCTGGGCGGTTACCCTGGTACCGACCGTCAGTTCATCGGCATGCTGGGTATGCACGGCAGCTACACCGCCAACCTGGCGATGCACCATGCTGACGTGATCCTGGCCGTCGGCGCACGCTTCGACGACCGCGTCATCAACGGTGCATCGAAGTTCTGCCCGAACGCCAAGATCATCCACATCGACATCGACCCGGCATCGATCTCCAAGACCATCAAGGCCGATGTGCCTATCGTGGGTCCGGTCGAGAGCGTCCTGACCGAAATGGTCGCGATCCTCAAGGAAATCGGCGAGACCCCGAACAAGGAGTCCGTGGCCAGCTGGTGGAAGCAGATCGACGAGTGGCGCGGTGACCGCGGCCTGTTCCCTTATGACAAGGGCGACGGCAGTGTCATCAAGCCGCAGGCGGTGATTGAAACCCTGTGCGAAGTGACCAAGGGCGATGCCTTTGTAGCCTCCGACGTGGGTCAGCACCAGATGTTCGCGGCGCAGTACTACAAGTTCAACAAGCCGAACCGCTGGATCAACTCCGGTGGCCTGGGCACGATGGGCTTCGGTTTCCCTGCGGCCATGGGTATCAAGTTGAGCTTTCCGGATGATGACGTCGCCTGCGTAACGGGCGAGGGCAGCATCCAGATGAACATTCAGGAATTGTCGACCTGCCTGCAATACGGTTTGCCGGTCAAGATCGTCATCCTGAACAACGGTGTACTGGGCATGGTTCGCCAATGGCAGGACATGAGCTACGGCAGCCGTCACTCTCATTCCTACATGGAATCGCTGCCTGATTTCGTCAAGCTGGCGGAGGCCTATGGCCACGTTGGCGTGCGCATCACTGATTCGAAAGATTTGAAGTCGAAGATGGAAGAGGCGTTCGCCATGAAAGATCGCCTGGTGGTAATCGATATTTCGGTCGACACCAGCGAGCACGTCTATCCGATGCAGATCAAAGACGGCTCCATGCGCGATATGTGGCTGAGCAAGACGGAGCGTACTTAATCATGCGGCACATTATTTCCTTGCTTCTGGAAAACGAACCTGGCGCTTTGTCTCGTGTTGTCGGCCTGTTCTCGCAGCGCAACTACAACATCGAAAGCCTGACCGTGGCCCCCACCGAAGACCCGACCCTGTCGCGTCTGACGCTGACCACTGTCGGGCACGATGAAGTCATCGAGCAGATCACCAAGAACCTGAACAAGCTGATCGAAGTGGTCAAATTGGTCGACCTGTCGGAAAGTGCTCACATCGAGCGCGAACTGATGCTGGTCAAGGTCAAGGCCACCGGCGCCCAGCGCGCCGAGATCAAGCGCACCACCGATATTTACCGTGGACAGATCGTCGATGTCAGTGCCAGCGTATATACCGTTCAATTGACCGGTACCAGCGACAAGCTCGACAGCTTCATCCAGTCCATTGGCACCGCCTCGATCCTGGAGACCGTCCGCAGTGGCGTCACCGGTATTGCCCGCGGCGACAAAGTACTCAGCATCTAAACCAAATTAGCGAATGGCCTGAACGGCCTGATATAGGGGAAATTCATGAAAGTTTTCTACGATAAAGACTGCGACCTGTCGATCATCCAGGGCAAGAAAGTTGCCATCATCGGTTACGGCTCCCAAGGCCACGCTCAAGCGTGCAACCTGAAAGATTCCGGCGTTGACGTGACTGTTGGCCTGCGCAAAGGCTCGGCCACTGTTGCCAAGGCTGAAGCCCACGGCCTGAAAGTGACTGACGTTGCTTCCGCTGTTGCTGCTGCCGACCTGGTCATGATCCTGACCCCGGACGAGTTCCAGTCTTCCCTGTACAAGAACGAAATCGAGCCGAACATCAAGAAAGGCGCCACCCTGGCCTTCTCCCACGGTTTCGCGATCCACTACAACCAGGTTGTGCCGCGCGCTGACCTCGACGTGATCATGATCGCGCCGAAGGCACCAGGTCATACCGTACGTTCCGAGTTCGTCAAAGGCGGCGGTATCCCTGACCTGATCGCGATCTACCAGGACGCATCCGGCAACGCTAAAAACGTAGCACTGTCCTACGCTGCTGGCGTGGGTGGCGGTCGTACCGGCATCATCGAAACCACCTTCAAGGACGAGACTGAAACCGACCTGTTCGGCGAACAAGCCGTTCTGTGCGGCGGTACCGTTGAACTGGTAAAAGCTGGTTTCGAAACCCTGGTTGAAGCTGGCTACGCGCCGGAAATGGCCTACTTCGAATGCCTGCACGAACTGAAGCTGATCGTGGACCTCATGTACGAAGGCGGTATCGCCAACATGAACTACTCGATCTCCAACAACGCCGAGTACGGCGAGTACGTGACTGGCCCGGAAGTGATCAACGCCGAATCCCGTCAGGCCATGCGCAACGCCCTGAAACGCATTCAGGACGGCGAATACGCCAAGATGTTCATCAGCGAAGGCGCTACCGGCTATCCTTCGATGACCGCCAAGCGTCGTAATAACGCCGCGCACGGTATCGAAGTCATCGGCGAGCAACTGCGCTCCATGATGCCTTGGATCGGTGCCAACAAGATCGTCGACAAAGCCAAGAACTAAGTCGATTACTTGTACGAAAAACGCGGCTTAGGCCGCGTTTTTTCGTTTGGGTGATCGGTTCTGGTATAAAGCTGCATCGTTTGCGGTCGAACCGTCGTCCCAGACACCTGTCGAAACTTTCCACCCCGTTGCAAGGTAATGTCCATGAGCGAACGTCCCGAAGAGCCAAAGCAGGCTTCTGACGCCGAAAGCCTTCTGCCCATCGATGAGCACATCGAAGAAGGGCATGACGCTGACGGCCGTAAAGTCCGGCATCGTGGTATCTATCTTCTGCCGAATCTGTTCACCACTGCGAATCTCTTCGCAGGGTTCTATTCCATCATCAACTCGATGAGCGCCCAGAGTGCCTTGAGTGCCGGCGATTCGATTGGTGCGAGCAAGTATTTTGCGTTCGCCGCCATCGCGATTTTCGTGGCGATGGTGCTCGACGGCCTTGACGGCCGCGTTGCCCGCATGACCAATACCCAGAGCGCCTTTGGCGCCGAGTACGACTCGCTGTCGGACATGGTCGCCTTTGGCGTGGCACCGGCGTTGCTCGCCTTCGGCTGGGCGCTTGGTGACATGGGCAAGGTCGGCTGGATGGTCGCCTTCATCTATGTCGCGGGTGCGGCGTTGCGCCTGGCACGGTTCAACACCCAGGTCGGTACTGCCGACAAGCGTTATTTCATCGGTCTCGCCAGCCCGGCTGCGGCGGGAGTCGTAGCCGGTATTGTCTGGGCGTTCAGTGATTACGGCATCCAGGGTTCCAAGATGTCCTTCCTGGTTGCGCTGATGGTGGCGGCGGCTGGCATGCTGATGGTCAGCAACATCAAGTACAACAGCTTCAAGGAGCTGGACCTGAAAGGGCGCGTTCCGTTTGTGGCGATCCTTGCTGTGGTGTTGGTGTTTGCCGTCGTATTCAGTGATCCGCCGCGCATCCTGCTCCTGGTGTTCCTCGCCTACGCCGCATCTGGTCCAGTCCAATACCTGTTACATCTTCGTCGGCGTAAAAGCGCCGAGTGATGTAATTTCCCTCATACTCCGCAGTCTGTTGGTGCGCCTGTTCTCCAATGCTGCGGAGTAGCCATGCTGATCAAAGTCCCAAAAGCGTCCGACTGCCATGAGTCGGACGTCACGCCTGAATCTCTCTATCTTTCTCGACGCAATGTATTGGGTGCTGCCGTAACCGGATTGGCGGTGAGCAGTCTGCCGCGGTGGGCGGTGGCCGATGAAGCGGCGCGATACCCGGGTGTCGAGCCTGGCAAGGCACCCTCCTGGTTTGGCGAAAAGCTTCCCTCGATTCGATGGGGTGCCGTCAGCGTGAAGGATGAGGCGATCACACCGTTCAAGGACGCGACGCATTACAACAACTTCTATGAGTTCGGCACTGACAAGGGTGACCCGGCTGCCAACGCCGGTGCGCTGAAAACCGAACCCTGGAGCGTGGTCGTGGACGGGGAGGTGGGTAAGCCTGGGCGGTATGCTCTGGAAGACTTCATGAAGCCTTATCAGTTGGAAGAGCGCATTTACCGTTTGCGCTGCGTTGAGGCGTGGTCGATGGTGATTCCATGGATCGGCTTCCCCATTTCGGCGCTGCTTGGCCAGGTAGAGCCCACGTCAAGCGCCAAATTCATACGCTTCGAAACCCTGCAGGATCCAAAGAGCATGCCTGGACAGCGGTCCGGGTTCGCCTTGATCGACTGGCCTTATGTAGAAGGGCTGCGATTGGATGAAGCCATGAACCCGCTGGCAATACTGGCGGTGGGGATGTACGGGCGTGAGTTGCCGAACCAGAACGGGGCGCCTTTGCGTTTGGTCGTGCCATGGAAGTACGGGTTTAAAAGCATCAAGTCCATCGTGCGGATAAGCCTGGTGAGCGAACAGCCTAAAACCACTTGGCAGAGTATTGCCGCGGATGAATACGGTTTCTACGCGAACGTGAATCCTACGGTTGACCACCCGCGCTGGACCCAGGCTCGCGAGCGCCGACTGCCGAGCGGCCTGTTCAAGCCCAATGTGCGTGACACGCTGATATTCAACGGTTATGCGGATGAAGTCGCTTCTTTATATGCAGGGCTCGATTTGCGGAAGAATTATTGATGCGATATCCGCTCTGGCGTACAGCGGTTTTCATTTGTGCAATGGTGTGGCCGCTGCTTTGGTTGTACCAGGCCTGGCAGGATGCGCTGGGGCCTGATCCCGGCAAGGTGCTGGTTGATCGGTTGGGGTTAGGGGCGCTTGTGCTGTTGCTCATCACGCTCAGTATGACGCCGCTGCAA
Organism: Pseudomonas sp. G5(2012); assembly: GCF_000408945.1. Taxonomy (NCBI): domain Bacteria; kingdom Pseudomonadati; phylum Pseudomonadota; class Gammaproteobacteria; order Pseudomonadales; family Pseudomonadaceae; genus Pseudomonas; species Pseudomonas sp. G5(2012). The sequence continues at coordinate 769 of NZ_APIO01000059.1, read as the reverse complement.
AAGCTCACGGGTTGGGCGGTGTGGATAGCGGTCCGGCGGCAATTGGGATTGTGGTGTTTCGCTTACGTGGTTCTGCACTTGAGCGCCTACCTGGCGTTCATCCTTGGATTTGACTGGTCGCAGCTAGGTGTCGAATTGCGCAAGCGACCGTACATCATTGTCGGGGCATTGGGTTTTTTGTGTTTGCTGTCGTTGGCTTGCACGTCCAATCGATACAGCCAACGACGTATGGGAGTTCTTTGGAAGAAGCTGCATCGCTTGGCTTATCTGGTTCTCGTGCTCGGATTGCTGCATATGCTCTGGATCGTGCGCGCCGATGTTAAGGAGTGGTCGATCTATGCATCTATAGGCGCATTGCTGTTAGTGCTCAGGCTACCGCCGCTGGCTCGTCGAATCCCGCGCCTGATCGCTAAAAAGGGTACTTCTGCCAAAAAGGCGTAATTAGTGGTTGACGGCAGATTCTGGAAGCCTATAATTCGCCCCACTTCCGGCGCAGTCGAAACGGAAAACTCCTTGGTAAACAATGAGTTACGAAGTTTTCGGCAGCAGGTTGCTTCAGTTCATCGAAGCGCCAAGGACGTTGAAAAAGAGGTGTTGACAGCAGCGTGTAACGCTGTAGAATTCGCCTCCCGCTGATGAGAGATCTGAAGCGCAAGTGGTTGAAGTTGTTAAGGATTCCTTGAAAGCTTCTGAAAAATATCACTTGACAGCAAATGAGGCTGCTGTAGAATGCGCGCCTCGGTTGAGACGAAAGATCTTAACCAACCGC